>JAVVFE010000052.1:0-12119 GCA_032251175.1 Thermohalobaculum sp. | reverse complement strand
CCAGGAGGCCTGCCCGGTCGATGCCATCGTCGAGGGGCCGAACTTCGAATTCGCCACCGAGACGCGCGACGAGCTTTACTACAACAAGGACAAGCTGCTGGCGAATGGCGACCGCTGGGAGCGCGAGATCGCGCGCAACCTGGAACTCGACGCACCCTACCGCTAAGGCGGGGCCACGACCGCCGGCGCCGGGGCGGTCCGGCGGGGAAGCGAAGGCCGGGGCCCGCGGGATCCCGGGCAGAGATCAAGGCGGCGCCGGATCGGGTCCGGCGCCCAAGGCGGGCGGGGGCGCAATGCCCGGACCCGCCGGAACGGACAGGACCGGCACGCAGGGGCCGGGATCGAGAGGGGACGATGGGACTGACCCAACTGGCCTTTTATGTGTTCGCGTCGGTCGCCGTCGCCTCGGGCGTGCTGGTGATCCTCGCGCGCAACCCGGTGCATTCGGTGCTGTGGCTGATCCTCGCCTTCTTCTCCTCGGCGGGGCTGATGGTGCTGCTGGGGGCCGAATTCATCGCGATGCTGCTGGTGATCGTCTATGTCGGCGCGGTGGCGGTGCTGTTCCTGTTCGTCGTGATGATGCTCGACGTCGATTTCACCGAACTCAAGCGCGGCCTTGCCGCCTATCTGCCGGTGGGCGCGCTGGTCGGGCTGGTGCTGCTGGTCGAACTTGGCCTGGTGTTCGGCCACTGGGCGCTGGCCGATGCCGCGCCCGCCTCGCGCGCGGCCGTCTTCGCCATCGAGGACGGCGTGTCGAACACCGAGGCGCTGGGGCGGATCGTCTACGACCAGTATCTCTACCTGTTCCAGGCGGCAGGGCTGATCCTGCTGGTGGCGATGATCGGCGCGATCGTGCTGACGCTGCGCCACCGCCCGCACATCAAACGCCAGGACGTGCTGACGCAGATGTATCGCGGTCGCGACGTGGAACTGAAGGACGTCGAGCCGGGGCAGGGGGTCTGAGCATGGAACACGGTGGCGCAACCCTGATTGCCGGCGTCGGGCTCGAAGCGTATCTGTCGGTCGCCGCGGTCCTGTTCGTGACCGGCATCTTCGGCATCTTCCTCAACCGCAAGAACGTGATCGTCATCCTGATGTCGATCGAGCTGATGCTGCTGGCGGTCAACATCAATTTCGTCGCCTTCTCGGCGCATCTGGGCGATCTGGTCGGGCAGGTGTTCACGCTGTTCGTGCTGACGGTGGCGGCGGCCGAGGCGGCGATCGGTCTTGCCATCCTGGTCTGCTTCTTCCGCAACCGGGGCACCATCGACGTCGAAGACATGAACATGATGAAGGGCTGAGCGGCGATGTATACGGCCATCCTCCTCCTGCCGCTCGCCGGCGCCATTGTCGCGGGGTTTTTCCACCGGATCATCGGCGAGACGCTCGCGATGTATCTGACCACGGGGATCCTGTTCCTCTGCGCCGTGCTGTCGTGGATCGCCTTCATGGGCGGCCATGGCGCGCATGGCGACACCGTGCGGCTGTTCACCTGGATCGCCTCGGGCGATCTGTCGGTCGACTGGGCGATCCGGGTCGACACGCTGACGCATGTGATGCTGGTGGTGGTGACCTCGGTCTCGTCGCTCGTGCACCTCTACTCCATCGGCTACATGGCGGAGGACGACGGCAAGCCGCGCTTCTTCGCTTACTTGAGCTTCTTCACCTTCGCCATGCTGGCGCTGGTGACGGGCGACAACCTCTTGCAGATCTTCTTCGGCTGGGAGGGGGTGGGCGTCGCCTCCTACCTGCTGATCGGCTTCTGGTTCAAGAAGGCGTCCGCCAATGCCGCCGCGATCAAGGCCTTCATCGTCAACCGCGTGGGCGATTTCGGCTTCCTGCTGGCGCTGTTCATGATCTTCTGGCTGGTGGGCTCGATCGAACTCGACGAGGTGTTCGCCGCCGCCCCCGCCCTTGCCGGCCAGACGGTCGGCTTCCTCGGCATGGAGCTGAACGCGGCCGAGACGATCGCGACGTTGCTGTTCATCGGCGCCATGGGCAAGTCGGCGCAGCTGTTCCTGCACACCTGGCTGCCGGACGCGATGGAGGGCCCGACCCCCGTCTCGGCGCTGATCCACGCGGCGACCATGGTCACGGCGGGCGTGTTCCTGGTCTGCCGCATGTCGCCGGTGATGGAATACGCGCCGAACGCGCTGATCCTGGTCACCGTGATCGGTGCCTCGACCGCCTTCTTCGCCGCGACCGTGGGCCTCGTGCAGAACGACATCAAGCGGGTGATCGCCTATTCGACCTGCTCGCAGCTTGGCTACATGTTCGCGGCCGCGGGCGTCGGCGCCTACGAGGCGGCGATGTTCCACCTGTTCACCCACGCCTTCTTCAAGGCGCTGCTGTTCCTCGGCGCGGGCTCGGTGATCCACGCGATGCATCACGAGCAGGACATGCGCAAGATGGGCGGGCTGAAGGCGAAAATCCCGCTCACCTACTGGATGATGATGGCGGGCACGCTGGCGATCACCGGGGTGGGCGTGCCGTTCCTGTATATCCTCGACACGCCGATCGGCTTCGCCGGGTTCCTGTCGAAAGACGTGATCATCGAGAGCACCTTCGCCGCGCATTCGGGCGCGGGGGCCTACGCCTTCTGGCTGCTGGTGGTGTCGGCGCTGATGACCTCGTTCTACTCGTGGCGGCTGATCTTCATGACCTTCCACGGCCAGACGCGGGCCGACCACCACACCTACGACCACGCGCATGAAAGCCCCAAGGTGATGATGGTGCCGCTCTATCTGCTGGCGGCGGGCGCGGTGCTGGCGGGGATGAACTGGTATCCCGACTTCGTCGGCTACGCCGAGGCGGAATTCTGGGGACCGGCGATCTTCAACGGCGCCGACAACCACGTCCTGCACGACGCCCACGAAGTGCCGGCCTGGGTCAAGGTCTCGCCCTTCGTCGCGATGCTGCTGGGCTTCGGCACGGCCTGGCTGATGTATGTGCGCGCGCCGCACCTGCCGGCCGAACTGGCCGCGCGGCACCAGCCGCTCTACCAGTTCCTGCTCAACAAGTGGTATTTCGACGAGCTTTACGAGGCGATCTTCGTGCGTCCCGCCAAGTGGCTGGGCCACACGCTGTGGAAGCGCGGCGACGGCGGCACGATCGATGGCATCATCAACGGCATTGCCTTCACGGTGATCCCGCGGCTCACGCGGCTGGCCGGGCGGGTGCAGTCGGGCTTCGTGTTCCACTACGCCTTCGCGATGCTGATCGGCGTCTCGCTCCTGGTTACCTGGTTCGCGATTTCGGGGGGGGCACGCTGATGTCGAACCTTCTGTCGATCATCACCTTCCTGCCGATGGCAGGCGCCCTGGTGCTGGTGCTGCTGCTGCGGGGCGACGATGCGGCGGCGGCGCTCAATGCCCGGCGCCTCGCGCTGCTGGTCACGACCGCGACCTTCGTGCTGTCGCTGGCGGTGCTGACCGGGTTCGATCCGGCCGCCCCCGGCTTCCAGTTCGTCGAGGAGGGGGCCTGGATCGCCGGGCTCACCTACAAGATGGGCGTCGACGGGCTCAGCCTGCCCTTCGTGATGCTGACCACCTTCTTCTTCCCGCTGACGATCCTGGCGTCCTGGGGCGTCGACACCCGGGTCAAGGAATACATGGCGGCGTTCCTGATGCTCGAGACGCTGATCATCGGCGTCTTCACCTCGCTCGACCTGATCCTGTTCTACCTGTTCTTCGAGGGCGGGCTGATCCCGATGTTCCTGATCATCGGCATCTGGGGCGGCAAGGAGCGGATCTACGCGGCCTTCAAGTTCTTCCTCTACACGCTGCTCGGCTCGCTGCTGATGCTGGTGGCGATGATCTACATGTATTTCGACGCGCAGACGACCGACATCCCCCGCCTTCTGGCCCACCAGTTCGAGTTCGCCACCATCGAGGTGCTGGGCTGGCAGATCGTCGGCGGCGCGCAGACGCTGATGTGGCTCGCCTTCTTCGCCTCCTTCGCGGTCAAGATGCCGATGTGGCCGGTGCACACCTGGCTGCCGGACGCGCATGTGCAGGCGCCGACCGCGGGCTCGGTGATCCTGGCGGCGATCCTCCTGAAGATGGGCGGCTACGGCTTCCTGCGCTTCAGCCTGCCGATGTTCCCGGTGGCGTCCGAGATCATGCAGGACTTCGTGTTCACCCTCTCGGTCATCGCGATCATCTACACCTCGCTGGTCGCGCTGATGCAGGAGGACATCAAGAAGCTGATCGCCTATTCCTCGGTCGCCCACATGGGCTTCGTGACGATGGGCATCTTCGCCGCGAACCAGCAGGGGGTCGACGGCGCGATGTTCCAGATGATCAGCCACGGCTTCATCTCGGGCGCGCTGTTCCTGTCCGTCGGCATCATCTACGACCGCATGCACACGCGCGAGATCGCGGCCTATGGCGGGCTTGCCAACCGGATGCCGATCTATGCGGCAGTGATGATGCTGTTCACCATGGGCAATGTCGGCCTGCCGGGCACCAGCGGCTTCGTCGGCGAGTTCCTGACCATGGCCGGCACCTTCCAGGTCTCGACCTGGGCCACCTTCGGGGCGGCGACCGGCGTGATCCTGTCGGCCGCCTATGCGCTGTGGCTGTATCGCCGGGTGGTGTTCGGGGACCTGATCAAGCAGAGCCTGCAATCCATCCCCGACATGAACCGGCGCGAGATCGCGGTGATGGCGCCGCTGGTGTTCTTCACCGTCCTGCTCGGCATCTACCCCTCGCTGGCCATCGACCTGTTCTCGCCAGCCGTCGAGTCGCTGCTCGAGGGCGTGCGCACCGCGCAGTCGGCGGCCGATGCCGTCCAGCTTGCCTTGAAGTGATCGGGAGATCCTGACGATGAACGGCGACTTCGCGCTGGTCCTGCCCGAGATCCTGATGGCCGCGGGCGCCATGATCCTCCTGATGTTCGGCGTCTATGGCGGCGACGAGAAGCACAGGAACACCGTCACCTGGGCTGCGGCCGGGCTGATGCTGCTGGTGGCGGCGATCGTCGCCACCCGCGGCGGGGCCGAGGCCACCGCCTTCGGTGGCGCCTTCGTCGACGACGGCTTCGCCCGCTTCGCCAAGGTGCTGATCCTGCTCAGCTCGGCGCTGATGCTGCTGATCGGCCAGACCTATCTCGACCGCCGCAGGATCCTGCGCTTCGAATATCCGGTGCTGATCGTGCTCGCCACGCTCGGCATGATGATGATGGTCTCGGCGGGCGGGCTGATCTCGCTCTACATGGGGCTCGAGCTGCAATCGCTCGCGCTCTATGTCATCGCCGCCTTCAACCGCGACAGCGCGCGGTCGACCGAGGCCGGGCTCAAGTATTTCGTCCTCGGCGCGCTGTCGTCGGGCATGCTGCTCTACGGCGCCTCGCTGGTCTACGGCTACACCGGCTCGGTGCGCTTCGACATGATCGGCAAGGTGATCGCGGCCGAGGGCGTGTCGCTGGGCCTGACCTTCGGGCTGGTGTTCCTCTGCGCCGGGCTGGCCTTCAAGATCTCGGCCGCGCCCTTCCACATGTGGACGCCCGATGTCTACGAGGGCGCGCCGACCCCGGTGACCGCCTTCTTCGCGACGGCGCCCAAGGTGGCGGCGGGCGGGCTGTTCGCCCGCGCGCTGTTCGACGGCTTCGGCAACGCCGTGGCCGAATGGCAGCAGATCCTGGTGTTCGTCTCGATCGCCTCGATGTTCCTCGGCGCGATCGCCGCCATCGGGCAGACCAACCTCAAGCGGCTGCTGGCCTATTCCTCGATCGGCCATATGGGCTTCGCGCTGGTGGGGCTGGCCGCGGGCACCCAGGCAGGGGCGGAATCGCTGCTCACCTATCTGGTGATCTATGTGATCATGAACATCGGCACCTTCGCCTTCATCCTGTCGATGGAGCGCGACGGCCAGCCGGTGGTGCAGGTCGCCGACCTCGCCGGGCTGGCCGAGACGCGCCCGGCGCAGGCGCTGGCGCTGGGCGTGCTGATGTTCTCGCTGGCCGGCATCCCGCCGATGGTGGGCTTCTTCGCCAAGTTCTTCGTGTTCAAGGCGGCGGTCGATGCCGGGCTTGCGCCGCTGGCGGTGGCGGGCGCGGTCGCCTCGGTGATCGGCGCCTATTACTACCTCAACATCGTGCGGCTGATGTATCTCGCGCCCGCCGGCCGGCCGCTCGAGATCCGCGCGACGGTGGTGGGGCAGGGCGCGCTCGGGCTCGCGGCGCTGGCGATGGCGGCCGGCTGGCTGCCGGTGTTCGACGGCTTCGGCCTGCCCGAGATGGCAGCCGCCGCCGCCCAGTCGCTGTTGCGCTGAGCGTGGAGCGCGGGGCCGCGTCCATGGTCGCCGCGCCCGGCGCTGGCCTGGAGTCCGGCCCGGAAGCCGCCTGGCCCGACGGGGTGGGGCGCCTCGTGCTCGACGAAACCGACTCGACCAATGCCGAGGCGCACCGCCGCGCCGCCGGCACGCCCGGGCCGCTCTGGATCGCGGCCCGGCGCCAGACCGCGGGGCGCGGGCGCAGCGGGCGGGAATGGGCCTCGCCCGAGGGCAACCTCGCCGCCACCCTGCTGCTCCGGCGCGACGATCCGCCCGCTGCCCGGGCGCGGCTGTCGTTC
Source organism: Thermohalobaculum sp. (assembly GCA_032251175.1). Classification (GTDB taxonomy): domain Bacteria; phylum Pseudomonadota; class Alphaproteobacteria; order Rhodobacterales; family Rhodobacteraceae; genus Thermohalobaculum. The sequence goes on along the minus strand of JAVVFE010000052.1, from coordinate 5,548 downwards.
CACGCGGCGCTCGCGGTGGCCGACCTCGTGACGGCGCTCGCCCCCGCCGCCGAGGTCGCGCTGAAATGGCCCAACGACGTGCTGCTGGGCGGCGCCAAGGTGTCGGGCATCCTGCTCGAAAGCCTCGGCGGCCGCGGCGCCAACCTCGCCATCGGCATCGGCGTCAACCTCGCCCATTTCCCGCCGCCCGAGGCGACGCGCTGGCCCGCCACCTCGATCGCCGCGGCCACCGGCACGGCGCCCGCGCCCGAGGCGGCGCTCGCGATCCTCGCCGCGCGCATGGCCGACTGGCTCGCGCGCGATGCGCAAGCGGGCTTCGCGCCGATCCGCGACGCCTGGCTTGCGCGCGCCGCCCATCTCGGCCGCCGGATCGAGGCCCGCCTGCCGTCCGGGACACTCGCGGGCATCTTCGAGGACGTCACCGCCGACGGCGCGCTGGTGCTGGCGACCGGCGCCGGGCGGCGGGTGATCGCCGCCGCCGACATCCATTTCCCCGACTGAACGCGAAAGGGCGCTGCCATGCTGCTGGCGATCGACGTGGGCAACACCAACACGGTCTTTGCGCTGTTCCGCGACAGCACGGTGGTGGGCGAGTGGCGCTGCAACACCGAGAGCGTGCGCACCGCCGACCAGTATTTCGTCTGGCTCAAGCAACTGATGGAACATGGCGGCCACGCCATGAGCGATGTCGAGGACGTGGTGATCTCGAACGTCGCGCCGGCGACGTTGTTCAACCTGCGCGTCCTGTGCGACCGCTATTTCAGTTGCCGCCCGCTGGTGGTGGGCAAGCCCGAGTGCCGGCTGCCGGTCGATGTGCGGGTCGACAACCCGCACGAGGTCGGCGCCGACCGGCTGGTGAACACGGTCGCGGCCTTTCACGCCTATGGGCCGGACCTGATCGTTGTCGATTTCGGAACAGCCACTACATTCGACGTTGTGGCACATGATGGCGCCTATGTTGGCGGCGTCATCGCGCCTGGCGTGAACCTCTCGCTCGACGCCCTGCACACGGCCGCGGCCCATCTGCCGCGCATCGATGTGACCCAGCCGCAGACGGTGCTGGGGCGCAACACGGTGACCTGCATGCAGTCGGGCATCTTCTGGGGTTATGTCGGGCTTGTCGAAGGGATATGCGCGAGGCTCGCCGCGGAACGCGAGCGCAGGATGAAGGTGATCGCAACCGGGGGGCTCTCGCCCCTGTTCGCTCGCGGCACCTCGGTGATCGAAACAGTGGATCAGGATCTGACCGTGCGCGGCCTGGTCCTGATCCACACGTACAACAAGACAGGCAAGCTGAACGGATGAGAGATATTTCTGGTGGGCCGCTGGTCTACGTCGCCCTGGGCGGCGCGGGCGAGATCGGCATGAATTGCTACATGTATGGCCATGGCGAAGGCCGCGACCGGCGCTGGATCATCGTCGATATGGGGATCGGCTTCGGTGACATGGAGACCGCGCCCGGCGTTGAACTCGTGCTGCCCGACATCGCCTTCGCGGTGGCCGAGCGCGGGCGCCTCGACGGCATCTTCCTGACCCACGGGCACGAGGACCATATCGGCGCGCTGCCGCATCTGTGGTCGAAGCTGAAGGTGCCGGTCTATGCCCGCCCCTTCACCGCCGAACTCGCGCGGCGCAAGCTGTCCGATCTGGGGCTCGACGCTGGGGTGGTGCGCGAGGTCGAACTCGGGCGCCGGGTCGAGGCCGGGCCGTTCTCGGTCGAATTCGTCAACGTCACCCACTCGATCCCCGAGGCGTCGATGCTGGCGATCCGCACCTCGGCGGGGCTCGCGGTGCATTCGGGCGACTTCAAGCTCGACCCCGCCCCCCAGGTCGGCGAGGCCAGCGACATGGCCGCGTTCGAGGCGCTGGGCGACGAGGGCGTGCAGGCGCTGGCCTGCGATTCCACCAACGTCTTTCTCGACGGCCAGGCGGGGTCCGAGGGCGAGATCGTCGAGAACCTCACCCACCTGATCCGCGCCGCTCCCCGGGCGGTGGCCGCAACCTCGTTCGCCTCGAACGTCGCGCGGCTCTGCACGCTCGCGCGCGCGGCCGAGGCGGCGGGCCGCTCGGTGGTGATCGTCGGGCGCGCCATGCGCCGGATGATCGAGGTGGCCGTCCAGACCGGCCAGATCGACAACTTCCCCAAGGTGGTGCCCGACGATCAGGCCGGGTCGATGCCGGCCGAAAACCTGTTCTACCTCGTCACCGGCAGCCAGGGCGAAGGCCGCGCGGCGCTGGCGCGCATTGCCGCCGGCAACCACCCCACGGTCTCGCTCGCGGCGGGCGATCTGGTGCTGTTCTCGTCCAAGACCATCCCGGGCAACGAGGCGGGGATCTACCGCCTCTACAACCTCCTGTCCGAGCGGGGCATCAAGGTGATCGACGCCGACATGGCGCGGATCCACGTCTCGGGCCATGCCCGGCGCGGCGATCTCGCGCGGATGTATGCAGCACTCCGCCCCCGCATCTCGGTGCCGATCCATGGCGAGCACCGCCACCTGGTCGAACACGCGGTCTCGGCCCCCGGCTGGGGCGCCGGGCTCTCGGTAATTGCGCCCAACGGCTCGGTCGTGCGGCTCGACGGCAACGCCCCCGGCGTGATCGACGAGGTCGAGACCGGCCGCGTCTATCTCGACGGCACCGCCCAGGTCGGCGCCTTCGATGGCGTGATCCGCGAGCGCCTCAAGATGGCCCGCCTCGGCGTCGTCATCGTCTCGCTGGTGACCGACGAGGCGGGCGAGCTGATCGCCGACCCCGAGGTCCGCTGCCACGGCGCGCCCAAGGACGGGCCGAACTGGTCGGCGCCGCTGGCCGAGATGCTGACCGCCGAGATCGACACCGCGATCGAGGGCGCGCCCCGCAAGGCCAAGCGCACCAACAGCGGCATCGAGGAGATCGTGCAGCGCGCCGTGCGCAAGGTCACCAACCGCTACTGGGGCAAGAAGCCGATGGTCAGCCTGATCATCCACCGCCTCGAGGAGGAGTGAGCCCGGCCGACGTTGACGGCGACCCATGCTCCGGGGTCCTGGGCCTGACCCGGGACCTCGACGGTCCCAGCTCCACCCGCGCCATTGCGGCCCCGATCCCACCGGGGCCGCGCAGGCCGCCTCAGCCCTGCGGCTGCTTGGTCTTGCGCAGGTAGGGCAGCACCCGCTCGAAGCTGCCGAACTTCTCGGTCGCCTCGGCGTCCGACACCGCGGGGGTGATGATCACATCCTCGCCCTGCTTCCAGTTCGCCGGCGTTGCCACCTTGTGCTTCGCGGTCAACTGGATCGAGTCGATCGCGCGCAGGATCTCGTCGAAATTGCGCCCGGTCGTCATCGGATAGGTCAGCGACAGCTTCACCTTCTTGTCCGGTCCGATCACGAACACCGAGCGCACGGTGGCGTTGTCGGCGGGGGTGCGCCCCTCGGCGGTGCCGCCCTCGGATGCCGGCAGCATGTCGTAGAGCTTGGCGACCTTCAGCTCGGGGTCGCCGATCAGCGGATAGTCAACCTTGCCGCCGGTGGCGGTCTCGATGTCGGCCTTCCAGGTCCGGTGGCTCTCGACCGGGTCGACCGAGATGCCGATGATCTTCGCGCCCCGCTTCAGGAACTCGGCCTTCATCTTCGCCATGGCGCCAAGCTCGGTGGTGCACACCGGCGTGAAGTCCTTGGGGTGGCTGAACAGCACCGCATAGCCGTCGCCGATCCAGTCGTGGAAGCGGATCGGCCCGTCGGTGGTGTCGGCGGTGAAATCCGGGGCGGTGTCGTTGATGCGCAGGCTCATGACGTGCTCCTCCGAAGGCGGTGTCTCGCACCCCCCCGCTTCTACACCAGCGCGCCGGCACGGCCAAGCGCGCGCGCCCCGTGCCGGCGCGCCTTGCCACCGGGCGGACGGGCGGCTATAGCGGCGCCAACCTCCTCCAGTTCAGGACCTTTCCATGGCGAAGATCAACGGCAACGAAATCCGTCCGGGCAACATCATCGAGCACGATGGCGGGCTGTGGATCGCCGTGCGCACCAGCCACGTCAAGCCGGGCAAGGGCGGCGCCTTCGCGCAGGTCGAGCTCAAGAACGTCCGCGACGGGCGCAAGCTGAACGAGCGGTTCCGCTCGGCCGACAAGGTCGAGCGCGTCCGCCTCGAGCAGAAGGACAAGCAGTTCCTCTACGAGACCGACGGCACGCTGGTGTTCATGGACACCCGGACCTACGAGCAGACCGAGCTGCCGGCCGACATCCTGGGCGACCGCCGCCCCTTCCTGCAGGACGGCATGACCGTGGTGGTCGAGTATTATGACGAGGAGGCGCTCTCGGCCGCGCTGCCCGAAAAGGTCACCTGCGAGATCGTCGAGACCGAGCCGGTGGTGAGGGGCCAGACCGCCGCCAACTCGTTCAAGCCCGCCGTGCTCGACAACGGCGTGCGGGTGATGGTGCCGCCCTTCGTGGGCCAGGGCGAGAAGATCGTCGTCAACACCGAGACCTTTGAATACGTCGAGCGCGCCTGAGCGCCGGAGAGTTGCATGTCCACCGCCTCGCCCACGCTGAACGTGATGATCAAGGCTGCCCGCAAGGCGGCCCGGCGCCTGGTGCGCGACTTCGGCGAGGTCGAGAACCTTCAGGTCTCGATGAAGGGCGCGGGCGATTTCGTCTCGGCCGCCGACCGCAAGGCCGAGCAGATCATCCGCGACGAGCTGATGGGCGCGCGCCCGAACTACGGCTGGGTGGGCGAGGAGTCCGAGCCGGTGGCCGGCAAGGATCCCACCCGGCGCTGGATCGTCGACCCGTTGGACGGCACCACGAACTTCCTGCACGGCCTGCCGCACTGGTCGATCTCGATCGCGCTCGAATTCAAGGGCGAGGTCGTGGCCGGCGTGGTCTACGACCCGGTCAAGGACGAGATGTTCGTGGCCGAGAAGGGCGCCGGCGCCTGGCTCAACGACCGCCGTCTGCGGGTCTCGGCGCGGCGCGAGATGATCACGCTGCTGCTGGCCACCGGCGTGCCGTTCGGCGCCAAGCGCACCCTGCACCTGACCATGCGCGATCTGGCAGCCCTGATGCCGCGCTGCTCGGGCGTGCGGCGGATGGGATCGGCCGCGCTCGACCTCGCCTATGTCGCCGCCGGCCGCTATGACGGCTTCTGGGAGCGCGAATTGCAGCCCTGGGACATCGCCGCCGGCATCCTGCTGGTCAAGGAAGCGGGCGGCATGGTCGGCACGATCAAGCCGGGCGGCAACCCGATCGACACCGGCGTGATCCTCGCCACCAACGCCGAGGCGTTCGAGCCGGTGCGCAAGCTGCTCGACCCCGACTGACGGGCCCGACTGACGGGCCCGACCGGGCCCGTATCGCACCGACAGCCCCTCGCGCGCCCCACGCCGTCGTGGAGCCCCCCCCTCGCGTCCCGCTGTCCCGGGCTTGACCCGGGACCTCGACGGCACAGGGTTCCGGACACTGGCGCCCGCGCGATGCAGGCCGGCACCGAGACCAAATCGCACCGGCAGCCCCCCGCGCCCCACGCCGTCCCGGGCTTGACCCGGGACCTCGACGGGGCAGCGTTCCGGACGATG
>JAVVFE010000051.1:0-12188 GCA_032251175.1 Thermohalobaculum sp. | reverse complement strand
CTCCTCGGCCTCGGCCGAATCGGCCATCGGGAACACCCCGGCCTCGTAGGCGCGCAGCAGGAGCGCGGGGGTGATTTCGGGCGGCTGCGGGTCGTGATCCTTCATGGCGGCAACCTTAGCGCGGAACCTGCCTGAGGCTAGAGGGGTTCCGCGCCCGGCGCCTTGAGCGAGATCATGTCATCCCGCGTTTCAGCCAGTCTTCGAGCCAGTGGATGTTGTAGTCGCCCGAGCGCAGTTCCGGCGTCTCGACCAGCGCGTGGAACAGCGGGACGGTGGTGTCGATGCCGCCCACCACCAGCTCGCCCAGCGCCCGTTTCAGCCGCTGGAGCGCCGCATCGCGGTTGGCGCCGTGGACGATCAGCTTGCCGATCAGGCTGTCGTAGTAGGGCGGCACGCGGTAGCCGGCGTAGAGCGCCGAATCCATCCGCACGCCGTAGCCGCCGGGCGCGTGGTAGGCGCTGACGAGGCCGGGGCAGGGCGAGAAGCTGGGGATGCGCTCGGCGTTGATGCGCACCTCGATGGCGTGGCCGTTGGGCACGAGTTCGTCCTGGGTGACCGACAACCCCTCGCCGGCGGCGATGCGGAGCTGTTCGACCACCAGGTCGATGCCGTAGACCAGTTCGGTCACCGGGTGTTCGACCTGCAGGCGGGTGTTCATCTCGATGAAGTAGAACTCGCCGTTCTCGTAGAGGAATTCGATGGTGCCGACGCCGCGGTAGCCCATGCCGGCGACCGCCTTGGCGCAGGTCTCGCCGATCCGCGCGCGGGTGGCGGCGTCGATCGCGGGCGAGGGCGCTTCCTCGAGCACCTTCTGGTGGCGCCGTTGCAGCGAGCAGTCGCGCTCGCCCAGATGCACCGCCGCGCCGCGCCCGTCGCCGACCACCTGGATCTCGATGTGGCGGGGCAGGGTGAGGTATTTCTCGAGATAGACCGCATCGTCGCCGAACGCGGCCTTGGCCTCGGACCGCGCCTGGGAGAATGCCGCCGGCAGCTCGGCCGCGGTGCGCGCCACCTTCATGCCGCGCCCGCCGCCGCCGGCCGCGGCCTTGACCAGCACCGGGTAGCCGATCCCCTCGGCCACCGCGCGGGCCTCGTCGACCGTGGCGACGCCGCCGTCCGAGCCCGGCACGCAGGGCACGCCGAGGCGCCGCATGGTGTCCTTGGCGGCGATCTTGTCGCCCATCAGGCGGATGTGTTCCGAGGTCGGGCCGATGAAGGTGAGGCCGTGCTCCTCGACGATCTGGGCGAAGCCCGCGTTCTCGCTGAGGAAGCCATAGCCCGGATGCACCGCCTCGGCGCCGGTGATCTCGCAGGCGGTGATGATGGCGGGCTGGTTGAGATAGCTCTGCAACGCCGCCGGGGGGCCGACGCAGACGCTCTCGTCCGCGAGGCGCACATGCATCGCATCGGCATCGGCCGTCGAGTGGATGGCGACGGTCTGGATGCCCATCTCGCGCGCCGCGCGCACCACGCGCAGCGCGATCTCGCCACGGTTCGCGATCAGGATCTTCTTGAACAAGGGATGGTCCCCGCTCACTCGACGACCATGAGCGGCGCGCCGAACTCGACCGGTTCGGCGTTCGCCACCATGATCCGCAGCACCTTGCCCGCGCGCGGCGCGGGGATCTGGTTCATGGTCTTCATCGCCTCGATGATCAGCAGGGTCTGCCCCTCGGACACCGTGTCGCCGACCTGCACGAAGGGCGCGGCCCCCGGCTCGCCCGAGAGATAGGCGGTGCCGACCATGGGCGAGGCGATGGTGCCGGGATGCGTGGCGGGCTCGGCCGCGGCAGCGGGCGCGGGCGCGGCCGGCGCCGGGCGCGGCGCGGGGTCGGCGGCGTAGGCGACCTGCTGGGGTGCCGCCATGTGGACCACCTGCGGCGCGGCGCGCGAGAGGCGGACCTTCAGTTCGTCGTCCTCGCCGTATTCGCGCTCGACCTCGATCTCGGTCAGGTCGGAGTCGCGCAGCACCTGCGCCAGAGCGCGGATGAAGGCGACATCGTCCTCGGTGTTCTTGCTCATCGATCCTCCCCGTGCCTGCCGTCGGCGCCGTCGCGTGCCCGGGCCTGTCCGGTGCGGCGCCCGACGCGCCCTGCCCGGAAGCAGGCGGCACGCGCCGGCGCACCCGGTTGCCGCCCGGCCGGGCAGACCGTGGGGTTATACCGGAATGCGTGCCGCGTCAAAGGGCTTGGCGGGGGCCGGCGGCCGGGTAGCGGGCGTTGTTCCGGCCGCCGCCGCGGCCGCGGTGGGGCGCCCGGTCAGTTGCCGGCCGAGGCGCGGGTGTCCTGGATGGCGGCGATCATCGCGTCGGCCTCGATATAGCCGCGCACGATGCGCCCGCCGATCACGAAGCTGGGCGTGCCCTGGATGCCCAGCGCGTCGGCAAGCTGGTGGTTGGCGCCGATCCGGGCGGTGATCTCGTCGCTGGCCGCGCGGTCCTTCAGCGTGCCGATGTCGTAGCCGACCCCGGCCGCGAGGCGATAGGCGATCGGCTCGGTCAGGTTGCCCTGGAAGCGCATCAGCTCGTCGTTGAGCGCGGCGTATTTCGTGGCGTCGACGTCATGCGCCGCCAGCGCGACCCGGGCGGCAGCGAGCGAATCGGGGCCGAGGATGGGGAATTCCTTGACGATCAGGCGCACATTGGGGTCGGCCTCGAGCACCGCCTGCACATGCGGGTGCGCCCGCTTGCAATAGGTGCAGCGGTAGTCCGAGAACTCGACGATGGTGACATCGCCCTGCGGGTTGCCGCCGACCCAGGAAAACCCGTCGTCGAACAGTGCCTGGGCGTTGGCCACGATCAGGTCGCGGTCGGCGCTGGCGGCGGCGACGTTGCGGCGCTGTTCGAGGATGCGGATGGCGTCGTAGATGACTTCGGGGTTCTCCAGCAGGTAGGCGCGCACGGCGTTGCCGAAGGCGTCGCTCTCGGCCGGGCTCATGTTGCGCAGGTCGAGCCCCTGGGCCGCGGCGGGAACGGCCGGCAGCGCCAGCGCGCTCGCGAGAAGAAGGCTTGCGATGAGCCGCTGCATCGGGTCGGTCTCCTGTCCTGACCGGGCGTTCGCGCCGGTGTGTCTGCGTGCCGCCGGAGGGCGGATCATTCGGGGTCGTCGAGCGCGACGATATCCTGCGCCCTGAGCCAGCCGGGCGAGCCTTCGGCCAGTATAGACGATGCGCGGCGCGCGTGAAGGGCCGCATCCTTGGTGTTGCCGCCAAGGGCGAGGCGTTCGGCGGTGACCAGCGTGGCCATGCCCTGATCGCCGGCGCGGCTGTAGGCGACCGCGAGGTCGCGCAGCATGGCGGTGTCGCCGCTGTCGTCGCGGCGGGCCGATTCGAGGATCCTGAGCGCCTCGGCGCTGGCGGCCGGGGTGTTCAGTGCCAGCAGGACGCGCCCGAGGCCCGATTTCAGCAGCGGCTCGGACGGCGCTGCGACGACGGCGCGGCGGTAGTAGCCGACCGCCTCGGCCGGCTGGGCCTGTTCGAACAGGATCTGGCCCTTGAGTTCGAGGTAGAACGGGTCGTCCGGGCGCAGCACCAGCAGCCGGTCCATCGCCGCCAGCGCCTGCCTGGGGTCGGGCATGCGGTGATAGGCGACCGCCTTGGCGTAGAGCACCGTCTCGGTCTCGGGCGCGCCCTCGTAGCGGTCGATCACGCGCTGCGGGCTTTGCAGGAAGCCTTCGAGCTTGGCGCGCATCCGGGCGTGCCAGTAGGCGCGCTGGGGGTCGGGCGGGAAGTCGCGCCCGGCGGTGGCGGCGACCTCGCGCTGGATGAGCTGGACGCGCTGGGTCGAAAGCGGATGGGTCAGGGTGTAGGGGTCGAGGTTGCCGACGCTGAGCACCTCCTGCCCGCGGAACTTCTCGAGCACCTTGAGCATGCCGTCGGGGTTCACCTGGGCGCGCGCCATGTAGTCGAGCGCCGCCTGGTCGGCCGAGGCCTCCTCGGCCCGGCTGAAGCGCAGCAGGTTGCGGGTGATCAGGCTCTGGCTGCCCATCGCGATGGCAGTGCCGGCATCGCTCGACCCCGCCGCAACCCCGGCCGCGATCCCCAGAAGCAGGCCGATCAGCGCCGGCCCCTGGGCGTTGCGCAACTGGATCATGCGGCGCGCGAGGTGGCCGCCGGTGATGTGGCCGGTCTCATGAGCGATGACGCCGATCAGCTCCTCGGGGGTCTCGAGCTGGATCAGCAGGCCGGTGTGCAGGAAGATGTTGCGCCCGGCGGCGACGAAGGCGTTCAGGCTGGGGTCGTTGATGATGAACAGATCGACCGAGGCCGGGCTGATGCCCGCCGCGGTGAACACCGGCGCCGACATCGAGGCCAGGGTGCGCTCGATCTCGGCGTCGCGGATCAGGCCGAAGGACTGCGCGATGGCCGGCAGCCCCGAGCCGAACGCAATCAGCCCGGCCATGGCCAGGCGCAGCAGGCGCGTCGCTCGTGTCGTCACCCTGGTCCTCCTCGACCCGCGCGCGGCCGCGGGGTTTGTCCTTGCCCGTCCGGGATGCAGCGAATATCGGGATCGGAGGCGACAATGTCCATGGAGGGAGTGTGCAAGGTGAAGATCTCGTGCCGCAGCCGGACCGCCCCCTTCATCGCGATGGACGTGCTGGCCGAGGCCGGGCGGGCCGAAGCCGCCGGGCGCCACGTCATCCACATGGAGGTGGGCGAGCCCGCGCACGGCGCCCCCATGGCCGCGCGCGAGGCGGTGGCGCGGGCGCTGCGCGACGGCGCGGGGCTGGGATATACCAGCGGGCTGGGGCTGCCGGCCCTGCGCGAGGCGATTGCCGGGCTCTACCGCGCGCGGCATGGGCTCGAGGTCGATCCCGCGCGGGTGGTGGTGACGGCGGGATCGTCGGCGGGCTTCGTGCTGTCGTTCCTGGCGCTGTTCGACGCGGGCGCGCGGGTGGCGATCGCCGATCCGGGATATCCCTGCTATCGCAATATCCTGCAGGCGCTGGACGTGGTGCCGGTGCGGCTGGCCGCGGGGCCTGCGACGCGGTTCCAGCCGACGCCCGGGCTGCTGGCGGGGGCGGGGCGGCTGGACGGGCTGTTGGTGGCGAGCCCGGCAAACCCGACGGGGACGATGATCGACCGCGCCGAGATGGCGGCGCTGGTCGGGTTCTGCGCGGGCGCGGGCGTGTCGCTGATCTCGGACGAGATCTATCACGGCATCACCTATGCGGCGCCCGCGGTCTCGGCGCTGGAACTGACCGGCGAGGTCGTGGTGATCAACAGCTTCTCGAAATACCACGCCATGACCGGCTGGCGGGTGGGCTGGATGGTGGTGCCCGAGGGGCTGCTGCGCACGGTGCAGAACCTGGCGCAGAACCTGTTCATCTGCCCGCCGCATCTGGGGCAGATCGCGGCGCTGGGGGCGCTGTCGCCCGCGGGCGAGGCCGAGGTGGCGGGGCATCTGGCGCAATATCGCGCCAACCGCGCGGCGCTGATCCCGGCGCTGGAGGCGTTCGGGTTCCGCGAGATCGCCCCCGCCGATGGCGCCTTCTATGCCTATGCCCGGCTTCCCGAGGGCTGGGACGACAGCCGTGCGTTCTGTGCCCGGCTGCTGGCCGATCACGGCGTGGCGGCGACGCCGGGGCTGGACTTCGACCCCGAGCGCGGCGCGGGGACGGTGCGGTTTTCCTTCGCGCGCAGCGGGGCCGAGATCGCGGAGGGCATCGCCCGGCTGGGACGCATAATCGCCGAGGGGCCGCGGCCCGGCTGAGGGGCGCGGGCGGGGCGATTGTCCGGGAGGCGCGCGGCGCGGCGCGCGGGATGGTGGCGGCGTGCGACGTGGGGCGGCATCGCGCTGTCCCGGCCTCGAGCCGGGACCTCGGAGGTTGCGCGCCCCGGGTCGAGCCCCGGGGGGGGCGCGGCGCGCGGGGTGGCGGTGGCGTGTCGTGCGCGGCCGCGCCGTGTCAGCCGCCGGCGCCGCCCACCGTGAGGCCCTCGATCAGCAGGGTCGGCTGGCCGACGCCGACCGGGACGCCCTGGCCGTTCTTGCCGCAGGTGCCGATGCCGGGGTCCATCGCCATGTCGTTGCCGATGGCGCGGACCTTGTGCAGCGCGGTGGGCCCGTCGCCGATCAGGGTCGCGCCCTTCACCGGGTGCAGGATCTTGCCGTTCTTCACGCGGTAGGCCTCGGTGCAGGAGAACACGAACTTGCCGTTGGTGATGTCGACCTGCCCGCCGCCGAAGTTGACCGCATAGATGCCGTCCCGGACGCTCGCGACGATGTCGGCGGGCGCGGCGTCGCCGCCCAGCATGATGGTGTTGGTCATCCGCGGCATCGGCAGGTGCGCGTAGGACTGGCGCCGCCCGTTGCCGGTGGGGGCGACCCCCATCAGGCGGGCGTTCTGGCGGTCCTGCATGTAGCCGGTGAGAATCCCGTCCTCGATCAGCACGGTGCGGCCCGAGGGCGTGCCCTCGTCGTCGATGGTGAGCGAGCCGCGGCGGTCGGGGATGGTGCCGTCGTCGACCACGGTGACGCCGGGCGCTGCCACCCGCTGGCCCATCAGCGACGAGAAGGCGGACGTGCCCTTGCGGTTGAAGTCGCCTTCCAGCCCGTGGCCCACCGCCTCGTGCAGCAGGATGCCGGGCCAGCCGGGGCCGAGCGCCACCTCGAACACGCCCGCGGGCGCGTCCTCGGCCTCGAGGTTGACAAGCGCCTGGCGCAGCGCCTCGGCGGCCATCGCCTGCCAGTTGGCGGTGGCGAGCAGCGCGTCGAGGCCGTGGCGCCCGCCGGCGCCGGCCGAGCCCGATTCGCGGTGGCCGTCCTTCTCGACGATGACCGAGATGTTGAGCCGGGCGAGCGGGCGGTGGTCGCGCGCGCGCCAGCCGTCGGGGCGGAGGATCTCGACCTCCTGCACGCTGGCGGAGAGCGCGACGGTGACCTGCACGACGCGGGGGTCGCGCGCGCGCAGCCAGTCGTCGATCTCGGCCAGCAGCGCGATCTTGCCGGCGAGCGGACGCTCGGCCACCGGGTCGGCGGCGGCGTAGAGCACGTGGTTGGTGCGGGGCGGCGGGCCCGCGAGCGTGCCGCCCCCGTCGCGCGCCGCAAGGCGGGCGGTTTCGGCGGCGCGCCTGAGCGCGCGTTCGGTCATTTCGGTCGAATGGGCATAGCCCGCGGTCGGGCCGGCGACGGCGCGCAGGCCGAAGCCCTCGCCCGAATCGTAGGAGGCGGTGCGCAGGCGGCCGTCGTCGAATGCCAGCATCTCGGCGCGCGAGCGTTCGAGGAACAGCTCGCCATCGTCGGCGCCGGCGACCGCCTCGCGCAGGATGGCGAGCGCGCGCGGCAGGTCGAGGCTGGTCTCGAAGGGGCGGAAGGGGGTGTCGGCGGCGGTCATGGGCGCTCCAGCGTTCGTTCTTTCTTCGGGCATACCTTGACTGAAATCAAAAAGCGGCGACATGCCGCGCAGCATCCGCTTGCCCTCCCCCGGTCAATATGGTGATAGAGGCACGACGGCAAGGCGCGGGGCGGGCGACTGCACGCTTGGGGCGTGCGCCGCGGCGACGGATTTGGGCAGATCGACGGGGAAGGCAAGATGCAGATGGCAAGGATCTCGGCGTTCGCGATGTCGGCGCTGATGATGGTGGCCGCAGGGCTCGCGCGCGCCGAGGAGAGCGTTGCGGGCAAGCCGGTGCCCGATGGCATGGGCTTTCAGCGCGCCGTGACGCCGGTGGCGCGCGAGCTGCACTGGCTGGACGACATGCTGCTGGTGATCATCACGATCATCGTGCTGTTCGTGCTGGGCCTGCTGATCGCCGTGCTGGTGAAGTTCAACGCCAAGGCGAACCCGACGCCCGCGCGCTTCACCCACAACGCGGTGCTGGAGGTGGTGTGGACCGCGGTTCCCGTGGTCATCCTGATCGTGATCGCGATCCCGTCGCTCAGGCTGCTGTATCAGCAGCTCGAGGTGCCGCAGTCCGACCTGACGGTGAAGGCGACCGGCAACCAGTGGTTCTGGAGCTACGAATACCCCGATCAGGGCATCACGATGGACGCCTTCATGATCGGCGGCGGCAATGCCAACCTGACCGACGAGGTGCGCGCCGAACTGGCGGCCGCGGGTTACTCGGACGACGAGTTCCTGCTGGCGACCGACACCCGCCTGGTGGTGCCGGTGGACAAGAACGTGCATGTGCTGGTGACCGGCTCGGACGTCATCCATTCCTGGGCGGTGCCATCCTTCGGCGTGAAGATCGACGCCATCCCCGGGCGCACCAACGAGACCTGGTTCCGCGCCGAGGAGGTGGGCACCTATTTCGGCCAGTGCTCGGAGCTGTGCGGCAAGGATCACAGCTACATGCCGATCGTGGTCGAGGTGGTGAGCCAGCAGGACTACGACGCCTGGGTGGCGCAGCAGACCGCGGCGCGCGACGGTGCGACGAACGTGGCGCTGAACGCGGCGAACTGACGGGCCGCCGCGGGCCGAACGGCGCGCAGGACAGACCCGCGCCCCAAATGGGCGCAGGACAGACCCGTGCCCCACAGGGGGCAGGACAGACCCGCGCCCCACAGGGGGCAGGACAGACCCGCGCCCCCTGACGGGGGCGCATCCGCCGGGCCGCACGCGGATGTGCGGCACGATTGCATCGGACCAGCGATGGTGAGCGCGTGACCGACATCACTCCCGATCTTGCCGCACGGGCGGGCGCCGCCGAGCCGGGCTTTGGCGACTATGTGCGCCTGCTCAAGCCGCGGGTCATGTCGCTGGTGATCTTCACCGCGCTGGCCGGGATGGTCGCGGCCCCCTCGGGCGTCCACCCGGTCGAGGCGCTGGCGGCGCTGGTCTGCATCGCCGTGGGGGCCGGGGCCTCGGGCGCGCTGAACATGTGGTACGATGCCGACATCGACGCCGAGATGGCCCGCACCAAGGGCCGCCCGGTGCCGACCGGCCAGGTCGAGCCGGGCGAGGCGCTGGGGCTGGGGCTGGGGCTGTCGCTGATTTCGGTGGCGATGCTGGGGGTGTTCGCGAACCCGCTGGCGGCGGGGCTGCTGGCCTTCACGATCTTCTTCTACGCGGTCGTCTACACGATGTGGCTGAAGCGCGCGACGCCGCAGAACATCGTGATCGGCGGCGCTGCCGGCGCATTCCCGCCGGTGATCGCCTGGGCCGCGGTGACCGGCGAGGTGACGCTGGCGCCGGTGCTGCTGTTCCTGGTGATCTTCCTGTGGACGCCGCCGCATTTCTGGGCGCTGGCGCTGTGGCGCCGGGCGGACTATGCCAAGGTCTCGGTGCCGATGCTGCCGGTGGTGGCGGGCGATGCCGAGACGCGGCGCCAGATCTGGCGCTACTCGCTGATGCTGGCGCCGGTGGCGGTGGCGCCCGCCTTCACGGTCGCGGGCGGGCCGGTCTATCTGGCGGTGTCGGTGCTGGCGACGGCGGATTTCCTGCGCCGGGCCTGGACGGTGCGCTGCCGCGACGAGCGCGCGGCCGAGGCCGACCGCTTCGGCGCCGAGAAGAAGCTGTTCGGCGTGTCGATCGTCTACCTGTTCGCGGTGTTCGGCGCGCTGATCGGCGATGCGGCCCTGCGCGCGGCGCTGGGGCCGTTCGACTGGCCGGTCTGGTTCTGAGGGAGCGGGGCGCATGCGCAAGGATCATGAACTCCACACGCGGCGCCGTGGGCGGAACCTTGGCGTGCTCGCCGTGCTTGTTGCCTTCGTGGTTCTGCTGTTCTGGGTGACCATCGTGAAGATGGGCAGCCATGCAGGCAATCCGTGGGGGTGAGATGACCAAGCTCGACATGACCCGCAGCGGCCGCAAGCCGCCGCATCTGTGGAAGAAGGCGATGCCGCTGGTCGGCATGGTCGCCGGCATGGTCGGCCTGGCCTATGCGGCCGTGCCGTTCTACGACTGGTTCTGCCGCGTCACCGGCTTTGGCGGCACGACGCAGGTGGCGGACGCCGCCCCGGCGGTCGAGGTGCTGGACCGCACCGTGACGGTGCGCTTCGACGGCTCGCTCAATCGCGGCATGCCGTGGGAGTTCCGCCCCGCGACGCCGCCGACCGAGCTGCGGATCGGCGAGACCGGGCTGGCGTTCTACGAGGCGCACAACCCGACCGACCGCACCATCACCGGGACCGCGACGTTCAACGTCACGCCGTTCGCGGCGGGGGCGTATTTCACCAAGATCGACTGCTTCTGCTTCACCGAGCAGACGCTGGCGCCCGGCGAGCGGGTGATGATGCCGGTCACCTTCTATGTCGACCCCGGCATCGTCACCGACCCCGAGACCGACCGCGTGCACACCATCACGCTGTCCTACACCTTCTACGAGACCGAGGCCGACAAGCAGGTCCGGCTCGACACCGGAGTGGCAGGCGACGCCGCGTCCGCCCGGCGGAACTGACGGCGCATTGGAGGGAGAGCCCATGGCCCACGAGAAGAACCACGACTATCACATCCTGCCGCCAAGCCCGTGGCCGTTCATGGGCGCGGTCGGCGCCTTCACCATGCTGGCGGGCATGGTGGTGTTCATGAAGGGCGGCACCCCGGCGATTGCGCTGCTGGGGCTGGCCATCGTGCTCTACACCATGTTCGTGTGGTGGCGCGACGTGATCGCCGAGGCCCATGGCGGCGATCACACGCCGGTGGTGCGGATCGGCCTGCGCTACGGCATGATCCTGTTCATCATCTCGGAGGTGATGTTCTTCTCGGCCTGGTTCTGGTCGTTCTTCAAGCACGCGATCTTCCCGATGACGGGCGATTTCGGGCTGGAGGCCACGGCCAACGCGGCCGATGGCGTCTGGCCGCCGGCGGGCATCCTGACCTTCGACCCCTGGCACCTGCCGCTGATCAACACGCTGATCCTGCTGCTGTCGGGCACCACGGTGACCTGGGCGCACCATGCGCTGATCGAGGGCAAGCGGCCGGGGCTGATCTATGGCCTGATGGCGACGGTGGCGCTGGGCGCCCTGTTCACCATGTTCCAGGCCTATGAATACAGCCACGCGGCGTTCAGCTTCGGCGGCAACATCTATGGTGCCAACTTCTTCATGGCGACCGGCTTCCACGGCTTCCATGTGCTGGTGGGGACGATCTTCCTGTTCGTCTGCCTGATGCGCGCCCGGGCCGGGCACTTCACGCCCGAGCAGCATGTCGGCTTCGAGGCGGCGGCCTGGTACTGGCACTTCGTCGACGTGGTCTGGCTGTTCCTGTTCGCCTGCGTCTACATCTGGGGCGGCTGAGCCGTCGCGCCGGACCCGATACTGCCGCCGCCCGCACCCCCGGGCGGCGGTTTCGTTTCGCGCAAGGAGCCTGACGCATGACCCGAACGCGCCGCGGTGCCATCGCCCCCATCGTGATCGGCGTGGGGGGGGTGGCGATCCTGCTGGGGCTGTGCGCCTGGCAGGTGCAGCGGCTGGCCTGGAAGGAGGCGCTGATCGCGACGCTGGCGCAGCGCCTGACGCGCCCGGCGGTGGAAATGCCGGCCGAGCCGGCCCTGGCGGACGAGTTCCTGCGCGTCACCGTCACCGGCCGGTTCGAGGGCGCCCCGGGCAGCCACGGGCACCCCGACGCGCCGTTCCTGACGACGCGCGAGCGCGAGCCCGGATACCGCGTGATCCAGCCCTTCACGCTGGGTGACGGCCGGCGGGTGATGGTCGATCGCGGCTTCATCCCGGCGGCGCTGAAGAACGAGGCGGGCCTTGCCCTGCGCCCGACCCCCGCGCCCGCGGGCGAGGTGACGCTGACCGGCGCGCTGCGCTTTCCCGGCGAGACGGCCGAGCCGCCGTTCGGGGCGCGCGACAATGTCTGGGTGGCGCGCGATCTGGACGCGATGGCGCGGGTGTTCGGCGCCGAGCCCGTGCTGGTGGTGGCCGAAACCGCGACCGCCGGGCCGGATGGCTGGCCGCAGCCGATGCCGCTGACGGTGGATCTGCCCAACAACCATCTGAACTACGCGATCACCTGGGGCCTGCTGGCGCTGGTCTGGGCGGTGATGGCGGCGGTCTGGACCCGGCGCGAGCTGCGGGCGGCGGGACGGTGAGCGGCGGGGTCGCGGGCTGGCCTGTGCCGGGACTGCGCCGCCTGCCGCAGCAGGCGTGGTGGGAGAGCTATGACGACCCGTTGCAGGTGCGCATCGCCCTGCTATCTGCGGGGGCGGCCGGCGCCATGGCCGTGGCGATCGCCGATACCGAGGCCGAGATGGCGCTGTTCCGCCGGCCCGGCGACAGCTATGGCGACAGCATCGAGATCCTC
>JAVVFE010000050.1:0-12201 GCA_032251175.1 Thermohalobaculum sp. | reverse complement strand
CGCGAGGCCGGGCTGGAACTGCGCGAGGACATCGACACGGTGCTGGAACCCGGCATGGTGGTCTCGATCGAGCCGATGCTGACGGTCCCCGAGGGCACCCCCGGCGCCGGCGGCTACCGCGAGCACGACATCCTGGTGGTGGGCGCGACCGGGGCCGAGAACATCACCCGCTTCCCCTGCGGCCCCGGCCACAACATCGTCGCCGCCTGACCCCGCGGCGGACGCGCCCCGCGGCCCCGGCGCCACGCTGCGCCGGGGCCGTCATGACGCGGCGCAACAAGTCCTTGACTTTCATCGCCCCGGGCCCGATGTCAGGCGGGCACGTTGCTCGGCCGTCGCGTGAACGGCCCGCACCCACCCTCTCGCGCCAATCCGGCGCGGCACTTCCGGTGCAGGACACGATGCAGGCTCCCGGCCGCCATGGCGGCAGCGGGGCCGTGACCGACCCGGGTTCCCATTTCACGCTGGGTTCTCACGATCCGACCGCCCGGTGGGGAATCCGCCCCGGGGGCGCGCTCTGATCGGAACCAGCTTCGCGAGCCCCGCCCGGCAGCATGCCGGGCGCATGGGCTCCAGTTCTTCGCATCCCGCCTGACCGCGGGTCGCGGGCCGAAACCGTGCCCGCACCATGAAAGAGGCATATACCTTGACGACTTTCGAAGCCCTCGGGCTTTCCCCCGCCCTTCTCCGCTCGGTCGCAGCCCTCGGCTTTGCGACGCCCACGCCGATCCAGGCCGAAGGCATCCCGCATGTCCTGGCCGGGCGCGACCTGATGGGCCTCGCCCAGACCGGCACCGGCAAGACCGCGGCCTTCGGGCTGCCGCTGGTCCAGCACCTGCTGACCGAGAAGCACCTGCCCGAGGCGCGCTGCGTGCGCGCCCTGATCCTGGCGCCGACGCGCGAGCTGGTGAACCAGATCGCCGACCACATCAAGACCTACACCCGGCGCACCGACCTGCGGGTCGCGACCGTGGTGGGCGGCGCCTCGATCAACAACCAGATCCGCGTGCTGTCGCGCGGCACCGACGTGCTGGTGGCGACGCCGGGCCGTCTGCTCGACCTGGTCGAGCGCCGCGCCGTGCGGCTCGACACCGCCCGCTTCCTGGTGCTGGACGAGGCCGACCAGATGCTCGACCTCGGCTTCATCCACGCGCTGCGCAAGATCGCGACGCTGGTGGGCACGCCGCGCCAGACCCTGCTGTTCTCGGCCACCATGCCGAAGACCATGGAGGAGCTGTCGCGCGCCTACCTCACCGACCCCGTGCGGGTCGAGGTCTCGCCCCCGGGCAAGGCCGCCGACCTGGTGCGCCAGTCGGTTCACTTCGTCGAGCAGTCGGACAAGCCCGACCTGCTCAAGCGCCTGCTGGCCGATGACCGCGACGCGCTGAGCCTGGTGTTCTCGCGCACCAAGCACGGCACCGAGCGGCTGATGAAGCAGCTCGTCGCCGCCGGCTTCAAGGCCGATTCGATCCATGGCAACAAGAGCCAGGGCCAGCGCGAGCGCGCCATCGCCGCCTTCCGCGCGGGCCAGATCCGCGTGCTGGTCGCCACCGACGTGGCCGCCCGCGGCATCGACATCCCGGGCGTGAGCCATGTCTACAACTTCGACCTGCCGGAAGTGCCTGAGTCCTACGTCCACCGCATCGGCCGCACCGCGCGCGCCGGCGCCGGGGGCGATGCGGTCGCGTTCTGCACCGCCGAGGACATCGGCCTCTTGCGCGCGGTCGAGAAGCTGACCGGCGTGTCCGTCGCGGTCGCCAGCGGCGAGGTTCCGCCCGAGCAGCGCGGCAACCGTCCGGCACCCCGCCGCGGCCGCCCGAACGGCCAGGGCCAGGGCCAGGGCGGGCGCCGCCCGCAGGCCGCCGAGGGCCAGGGTGCACGCCGCCAGCCCGAGCACGCCAGCCACGGCCATGGCTATGTCCCGCGCAACGGCGCGCCGCTCAAGCCCGGCGCTGCCGCCGCCGCCAAGCGGCGCCGCCGCCCGGCGCGCGACCACGCGATGGCCTGACGCAAGACCCGGCTGCCGCGCCATCTGGTGCGGCAGCCTTTTCGCCCCCGGCGCCTGCCCCCGCGCCCTGTGCCCTCGCACACCGGGCGGGCCCGCCATCGATGCGCACGCCCACTCGGGCAAACACACCGCACCCTCGCGCGCCGGGCACGCCCGCCCTCCCGCGGCACGCCCCCCGCCCGGCGGACACCTTCTCCTGACGCCGCCCCGACAGCCGCGCGTTTGCGGCGCCCCGCCCGCTCCCGACCCGATCCGCGCCGGTTCATCGCGGCCCGCCGCCCAATCCCTTCCTTGCCCCCGGGCGCGGGATCGGTATAACCCTCGCCAGTTTGCCGCAAGATCGCCCGACCGGGCCGGGCCCCCGCCCGGCACGGTCCGCTCGCGCCGGAGTGAGACATGCCGAAACGCACCGACATCCGCTCGATCATGATCATCGGTGCCGGTCCCATCGTGATCGGCCAGGCCTGCGAGTTCGACTATTCCGGCGCGCAGGCCTGCAAGGCGCTGCGCGAGGAAGGCTACCGCGTCATCCTGGTCAACTCGAACCCCGCCACGATCATGACCGATCCGGGGCTGGCGGACGCCACCTATATCGAGCCGATCACGCCCGAGATCGTCGCCAAGATCATCGAGAAGGAGCGCCCCGACGCGATCCTGCCGACCATGGGCGGGCAGACCGGGCTCAACACCGCGATGGCGCTTGCGGACATGGGCGTGCTGGACAAGTTCGGCGTGGAACTGATCGGCGCCACCCGCGAGGCCATCGAGATGGCCGAGGATCGCAAGCTGTTCCGCGAGGCGATGGACCGCATCGGGCTGGAAAACCCGCGCGCCACCATCGTCACCGCGCCGAAGATGGCAAACGGCAAGCGCGACATCGCCGAAGGCGTGCGCATCGCGGTCGCGGCCCTCGACGTGGTGGGCCTGCCCGCAATCATCCGCCCCGCCTACACGCTGGGCGGCACCGGCGGCGGCGTCGCCTACAACCGCGAGGACTACGAGAAGATCTGCCGCACCGGGCTCGAGGCCAGCCCCGTGGGCCAGATCCTGGTCGATGAAAGCCTGCTCGGCTGGAAGGAATTCGAGATGGAGGTGGTCCGCGACAAGGCGGACAACGCCATCATCGTCTGCTCGATCGAGAACATTGACCCGATGGGCGTCCACACCGGCGATTCGATCACCGTGGCCCCCGCGCTCACGCTGACCGACAAGGAATACCAGCGGATGCGCACCGCCTCGATCGCGGTCTTGCGCGAGATCGGCGTCGAAACCGGCGGGTCGAACGTGCAATGGGCGATCCATCCGGAAACCGGCCGGATGGTGGTGATCGAGATGAACCCGCGCGTCTCGCGCTCCTCGGCGCTGGCGTCCAAGGCCACCGGCTTCCCGATCGCCAAGGTCGCGGCCAAGCTTGCCATCGGCTACACGCTCGACGAGCTGACCAACGACATCACCGGCGTGACGCCCGCCTCGTTCGAGCCGACGATCGATTACGTCGTCGTCAAGATCCCGCGCTTTGCCTTCGAGAAGTTCCCCGGCGCCAAGCCCGAACTGACCACCGCCATGAAATCGGTGGGCGAGGCGATGGCGATCGGGCGCAGCTTCCACGAGGCGATGCAGAAGGCGCTCGCCTCGCTGGAAACCGGGCTCACCGGCTTCGACGAGATCGCCATCGACGGCGTCACCCCCGACCAGACCGCCGAGGAACGCAAGCGCGCGGTGCTGGCAGCCCTTGGCCGCCAGACCCCCGATCGCATCCGCATCATCGCCCAGGCGATGCGCGAGGAGCTGACCCTCGACGAGATCGAGGCGGCGACGAAATTCGACCGCTGGTTCCTCGCGCGCATCGACGAGATCGTGACCGAGGAGGCGCACCTGATCGCCCGCGGCCTGCCCGAGGACGCGACGGGGATGCGGCGGCTGAAGATGATGGGCTTCACCGATGCCCGCCTCGGCGCGCTGACCAACCTCAACGAGGACGGCGTGCGCCGCATCCGCCACGCCATGGGCGTGAACGCGGTGTTCAAGCGCATCGACACCTGCGCCGCCGAATTCGAGGCGCAGACCCCCTACATGTATTCGACCTACGAGGCCGACATTGCGGGCGAGGTCGAGTGCGAAGCGCGGCCCACCGACCGCAAGAAGGTCGTGATCCTCGGCGGCGGCCCGAACCGGATCGGCCAGGGCATCGAGTTCGACTATTGCTGCTGCCATGCCTGCTTCGCGCTGACCGAGGCCGGGTATGAGACCGTCATGATCAACTGCAACCCCGAGACGGTCTCGACCGACTACGACACCTCGGACCGGCTGTATTTCGAGCCCCTCACGCTCGAGCATGTGCTGGAAATCCTGCGCGTCGAGCAGGAGCGGGGCACGCTGCACGGCGTGATCGTGCAGTTCGGCGGCCAGACGCCGCTCAAGCTCGCCCGCGGGCTGGAACATGCCGGCATCCCGATCCTCGGCACCACGCCCGACGCCATCGACCTCGCCGAGGACCGCGAGCGGTTCCAGAAGATCCTGCACACGCTCGACCTGCGCCAGCCGGTCAACGGCATCGCCCATTCCGCCGAGGAAGCCTTCCACATCGCCCACGAGGTCGGCTACCCGGTGGTGATCCGGCCGTCCTACGTCCTGGGCGGGCGGGCGATGGAGATCGTGCGCTCCGACCCCGAGCTCGAGCGCTACATCCGCGAGGCGGTGGTGGTCTCGGGCACTTCGCCGGTGCTGATCGACAGCTACCTCTCGGGCGCGGTCGAGGTCGATGTCGACGCGCTCTGCGACGGCGAGGCGGTCCATGTCGCGGGCGTGATGGAGCATATCGAGGAGGCGGGCGTCCATTCCGGCGACAGCGCCTGCTCGCTGCCGCCCCATTCGCTCAGCCGCGCCACCATCGAGGAGCTGACCCGCCAGACCGAGGCGATGGCCTTCGGCCTCGGCGTCAAGGGCCTGATGAACGTGCAGTTCGCGATCAAGGACGGCGAGATCTATGTGCTCGAGGTCAACCCGCGGGCCTCGCGCACCGTGCCGTTCGTCGCCAAGGCCACCGGCTCGCCGGTCGCGGCCATCGCCGCGCGGGTGATGGCGGGCGAGCTGCTCTCGAGCTTCGAGCTGATCGACCCCAACACCCCCCACATCGCGGTCAAGGAGGCGGTGCTGCCGTTCGCCCGCTTCCCCGGCGTCGACACCATCCTCGGGCCCGAGATGCGCTCGACCGGCGAGGTCATGGGCCTCGACCGCAGCTTTGCGCGCGCCTTCCTCAAAAGCCAGCTTGGCGCGGGCACGCCCCTGCCGACCGGGGGCAGCGCCTTCGTGTCGGTGCGCGACCAGGACAAGCAGGCGATCCTGGGCGCCGCACGCATTCTCGACCGGCTCGGCTTCACGATCCTTGCGACGGCGGGCACCTGCGCCTTCCTCACCGACAACGGCGTGCGGGCCGAGCGCGTCAACAAGGTCTACGAAGGCCGCCCCGACATCGTCGACCACCTCAAGAACGGCGGCGTCACGCTGGTGCTCAACACCACCGAGGGCGCGCAGTCGGTCAAGGACAGCTTCGACATCCGCGCCACCGCGCTGACCATGAAGATCCCCTACTACACCACCGCCGCCGGCGCCGTGGCGGCGGCGCGCGCGATCGAGACGCTGACCGAGGGCGATCTCGAGGTGGCGCCGCTGCAAAGCTACACGTCGCGCCCGATCGTCCGCTGAGCGGCGCCGGTCAGGCCGGCGCCACGGCCTCCACGACATAGCCCTGGATCCGGGCGCTGACGGGGCCGTCGCCCCAGCGCCGGGCGATGGCGCGGGCGGCGTGCTCGGTCGCGCGCTCGCGCCCGCCCGGATCGCGCGCCTCGATCTCGCCCCTCAGGGGCGTCCCCTCGCAATACGCCTGCGCCGGGTGGCGAGCCGTGGCCGCGCGGCTCTGCGCCGTCCGCAGCTCGATGCCGACGCTGCCGAACCCCGCCGCGGCAAGATCGCGCTCGATCTGGTCGGGATTGCCATGGCCATGCGGTGTCCGGGCCAGGAACCGCGGCGGATCGGCCGGCCACAGCTCGGCCAGCGCCTCGGTGACGGCATGGGCGAACTCGTTCGTCTCGATGCGGTCCCAGACATTGAACAGGAACCGGCCGCCCGGCCGCAGCACCCGGCGCGCCTCGGCAAAGCCCTTCACGCGATCGGGGAAGAACATCACGCCGAACTGGCAGACCACCGCGTCAAAGCTTGCATCCGCAAACGGCAGGTCCAGCGCATCGGCCTGCGCCCATTGGATCTCGCGCGGACCCGTGTGCTGCGCGCGGGCGCAGTCGAGCATCGGGACATTGAGATCGCTCGCGACCAGCACGGCATCCGGCGCCAGATGGCGCGACAGCGCGCGCGTCACGACCCCGGTCCCCGCGGCGGTCTCCAGCACCCGGGCCGACCCGCCCCGCGCCGTGCGCGCGGCAAGGTCTTCGGCGAAGTCCGCGAAGATCAGCGGAACCAGCAGCTTATCGTAAAGCTCAGGGATCGAGCCGTGGAAGCCTCGGTCGCTCTCGGACATCGCAGCCCCCGATCACCTTGCATGGATCATGATCAAGGCTACCAGCAGGAGCTGCCTTTCCGAAACCAAGGATTACCGATCCATGAACCCCGGCAGATCGGCCGGCCGTCGCGCGCCAAGCTGGCCCATGGTGATCGCCAGTTCCTCGCGCAGCACATGGATGGCGTGCGCCGCCCCCGGCGCGCCCATCGCGGCGACCGCGAAGTAGAAGGCGCGCCCCAACAGCACGAAATCCGCGCCGCAGGCCAGCATCCGCATGATGTCGAGCCCGTTGCGCACGCCCCCGTCGGCGATCAGCGGATAGTCCGGCCCCACCGCCGCGCGGATCGCGGGCAGGACCTCGACCGCCGAGCGCGCGGCGTCGATCTGCCGCCCGCCATGGTTCGAGACGATCACCGCATCCGCCCCCGCATCGCGGCAGATCACCGCCTCGGCGGGGCTCAGGATGCCCTTGACCACCAGCTTGCCGCCCCAATCCTCGCGGTATTGCCCCAGCTTGGTCGCCGTGATGCGCCCGTCGCGGATGCGGCTGAGTTCCTTGCCGATCTCCTCGACGCTCAGCCCCTTGGGCAGGTAGTCGGTCAGGTTGTTGAACCGCGGCATGCCGTGGCGCGCCATCTGCCACGCCCAGGCCGGATGCAGCGCGATGTCGAGCGCAAGGCCCAGGTCCCAGCCCGGCGCCCAGCCCAGCCCGTTCTTCATGTCGCGGTCGCGGCGCATCTTTTTCGGCACATCGACCGTCACGATCAGCGTGTCGTAGCCGGCGGCCTGCGCCCGCCCCAGCACATGGCGGTTCATCTCGCGGTCCTTCATGGCATAGAGCTGGAACCACGGATGCCCGGGCGCGAGGCGGCCGATCTCCTCGAGCGTGGCATTCGCCACCGTCGACAGCGCGAAGGGGATGTTGGCGGCGGCGGCGGCGCGCACCAGATGCTCGGCCGAACGCGGCCACAGCATGCCGCCCAGCCCGACCGGCGCGACCCCGAAGGGTGCTGCCCAGTCGCGGCCCATAAGACGGGTGGACAGGTCCGGCACGCCCTCCCACTCGCCCAGGTAGCGCGGCGTCAGGATCACCTCGTCGAGCATGCGCCGGTTGCGCGCGAGCGAGGCTTCGAGCCCGATGCCGCCGGCCAGATAGTCCCACGCGATCTTCGGGATGCGCCGCCGGGCCGCCTTCTCCATCTCCGCGACACACGGAAACCGCCGGTCGAGGTTCATCGCCCCGCTCCCCTTGCCGATTGCCTCTGGGTTCCAGCGGTAGCCGCTCGCCCGCCCGCCTGCAAGGGCGCGGGCCCGGGCTGCATGGGTGCTTGCTTTCCCCGGCAATCGGATTCTAATCTCGCTGCCAGAGGGACCGCGCCGCACCGGCGCGGTCTTGGTTTTTGACACGGCGCGATGGGCGGCCCGATCGGCCGTCGGCGTGTCTTGATGACGCTCACGCCGAGAGGATGTGATGGAAAAGGTCCCGATGACCAGGCAGGGCTACGCGGCCCTGAATGCCAAGCTCAAGCGGCTCAAGGACGACGAGCGCCCGGCAATCATCACGGCGATCGCCGAGGCGCGCGAGCATGGCGATCTGTCCGAGAACGCCGAGTATCACGCCGCGCGCGAGCGCCAGAGCTTTGTCGAGGGCCAGATCAAGGAACTCGAGGGGCTGATCAGCCGCGCCGAGGTGATCGACCCCGCCAAGATGTCGGGCCCGACCGTGCGCTTCGGCGCCACCGTGGCGCTGATGGACGAGGACACCGAGGAGCAGCGCGTCTTCCAGATCGTGGGCGAGAGCGAGGCCGATCTCGAGGCCGGCAAGCTCAACCTGCGCTCGCCCCTCGCCCGCGCCCTGATCGGCAAGGAGGAGGGCGATTCGGTCGACGTGAGCACGCCGCGCGGCGCCAAGAGCTACGAGATCGTGAGCGTCCGCTACGTCTGACCCCGGCGCCGCACAACCCTGCTGCCCCGGGCTTGACCCGGGGCGCGCTCCGCGAAGCGTGGCACCCGACACCGGGCCCCCGGCTCGAAGGCCGGGGCAGCGTCGCTCCCACCACCGCCGCACAACCGTGCAGCCCCGGGCTCGACCCGGGGCGCGCGTCGCGGAGCCGCACCGCCCCTCCGGGCACCGACCGTCAGTCCGCCAGCCGCTCGCCCCGCCACCTGCGCACCAGGACCAGCGCCGCGCCCAGCGACACACCCGACAGGCCCGCGGCCAGCCAGTAGGTCTGGGCCATGCCGTGGGTCGCGCTCAGCCAGCCCGCGGCCAGCGTCGCCCCCGCCATCGCCAGCCCCGCCAGCGTGCCGACATAGACCCCCTGCGCGGTCGCCGCCAGCCGCGGCGGGATGGCGGCGGCGATGAAGGCCATCGCCGCCAGATGCGCCAGCGCAAAGCTGCCGGCGTGGAGCGCCTGCAACGGCCACAACAGGTCCAGCCCCGGCTCGAGCGCAAAGCCCGCCCAGCGCAGCACGCCTGCCGCCGCCGCCAGCACCAGCGCCCGCGCCGGTCCCAGCCTTGCCACCATCCGCCCGCCCGGCCCCAGCATCAGCGCGATCTCGACCGCGACGCCCATCGCCCACAGCCGGCCGATCACCTCGGCGCCGATGCCCTGCCCGGCCCAGACCAGCGAGCCATAGGTGTAGAATACCGCATGGCTTGCCTGCGCCGCGCTCGCCGCCACGATGAAGGCGAGGAAGGCGGGGCTGGCCGTCAGCCGCCAGCCCTCGCGCAGCCCGGCGGTATCCAGCCCGCCCCCCGCCGGCGCGCCGCCGCCCGGATGCATCAGCCCGAACACCGCCGCGAGGCCGCAGCATGCCACCAACGACCACAGCGCCGCATCCGGCCCCAGCCGCGCGATGGCCACGCCAAGCCCCAGATTCATCGCGAGAAACGCGATCGAGCCCACCGCGCGCGCCTGCGGATAGGCAAATCCGTGCCGGATCGCGGCCCGCAGCCCCAAGGCCTCGCCCAGCGGGATCATCGGCGACAGCGTCATGGTCACCAGCAGCGTCAGCCCGAACAGCACGGGCCGCGTCTCGGCCAGCGAATGGAGCGCGAACACCGCCGCCGCCAGCGCGCCGCAGGCCCCCAGCATCAGCCGGCGCACCGCATAGGCATCGGCCAGCGCCGACAGCGCGGCATTCGCCACCAGCCGCACCGCCAGCGCCGCGCCCAGCCAGGTGCCGACCTCGCCATCCGACAGCCCCCAGTCCTTCAGCCAGACCGGCCAATAGGGCAGATGCGCGCCGATGCCGAGGAACAGCGCCGCGTAATAGCCGCAGGTCATCAGCCCCGCGCGACGCGCGAGTGCGGGCCTCATATCCCGAAGGCGGCGAAGGGCAGGAAGCGCACCGGCGTGCCCGGCACCACGTCGAGCGCGCCGTCGGGCAATTCGCACAGCCCCGTGGCCCAGCTCAGGCCGCCGATCAGGCCCGAGCCCTCGGAGCGGAACACCTCGACCCGGCCATCGGCATCCAGCCGCGCGCGCAGGTATTCCCGCCGCCCGGGCTTCTTGCGCTTGTCGAAGGCGGCCGGCAGCATCACGCCCTCGGGCTCGGCCCAGCCCGCGCCGGCCATCAGCATCAGCGCGGGCCGCGCGAAGATCAGCGCGCAGACAAAGGCTGCGACCGGGTTGCCCGGCAGCCCGAACACCGGCACACCGCGCCACAGGCCCAGCGCCAGCGGGCGCCCCGGCTTGACCGCGATGCGCCAGGTCTCGACCCGGCCCTCGGCGCGCATGAGCTTGGACACATGGTCCTCGTCGCCGTCCGAGGCCCCGCCCGTGGTCAGGATCGCATCCGCCCCGGCAGCGCCCCGGTCGAGCGCCGCCGCGACCCGCTCGGCCCGATCGGGGGCGCGGCCCAGATCGACCGGCTCGAACCCCTGTGCCGCGAGGAAGGCCATCAGCATCGGCCGGTTCGCGTCGAAGATGCCGGGGCCGTCCACGCCCGGCTCGATCACCTCGTCGCCGGTCGAGAGCACGGCCACCCTGAGCCGGCGATGCACCGCCACCCGCGCCACGCCGACCGAGGCGATGCGCGCCAGATCCTGCGGGCCAAGCCTGCGCCCTGCGTCCAGCACCGCCTCGCCCACCGCCGCATCCTCGCCCGCCGCGCGGGTGTTGGCGCCGCGCTTCCTCGGCGCGCCGATCAGCACATGGCCGTCCGCGACCTCGCAATCCTCCTGCAGGACCACGGTGTCGGCGCCCTCGGGGATCTCGGCGCCGGTCAGGATGCGCACGGCATGGCCCGGGGGCACGGCAGCCCCCAGCGGCCGCCCCGCCGCCGCGCGTCCCGCCGCCAGCGGCAGCCGCGCCTCGTCGGCCCCGCCGAGCGATGCAAAGGCGAAGGCATAGCCGTCGACCGCCGCATTCGCCGCCGGCGGGTTGGCGCGCCGCGCGATCACGGGGGCGGCGAGGATGCGCCCCGCGGCGTCCGCAAGCGCCACCTCCTCGACCCCCGCCACGCAGTCGAGCCCGGCCCTCAGCCGCGCCAGCGCCACGTCCACCGGGGTCCACTCGATCCCCGGCGGCAGGGCGAAACAGTCGTCGCGCAGCCGCCCGCGCATGCTCACGCCGACCTGCGCAGCGCGAGCCCGACATCCGCGAGCACGAAATCGGCGATCGCCGGGATGTCGTCGAGCCCGATCAGCGGGCGCCCATGCCCCTCGGGCGGGCGGTCGTTGGTGGCGATGGCGCGTACCGTGGGGTCGCCCAACGCGATCAGCGGCTGCCCGGTCTCGGCCCGCCAGGCCTCGACCTTGGGGTGGCGGTCGCGCTTCCAGCCCTCGACGATCACCAGATCCACCGGGTCGAGCCGGGCGATCAGCGCCTCGAGCGCCGGCTCGGGCGCGCCGCGCAACTCGGTCATCAGTGCCCAGCGCGAGGACGAGGCCAGCACCGTCTGCTGCGCCCCCGCCATGCGGTGGCGGTAGCTGTCCTTGCCCGGGCGGTCGAGGTCCACGAGATGATGTGTGTGCTTGAGCGTCGAGACCGAATAGCCGCGCGCGCAGATTTCGGCCACCAGCCGCTCGACCAGCGTGGTCTTGCCCGCGTTCTTCCAGCCGATCACGCCGTAGACCTTCATGCGCCGCTCCGCTCGCCTGCAAGGCGCGCGGCCTCCGCGAGATCCTCGGGGGTGTTCACGTTGAAGAACGGGAAGGCGCCCGCCTCGTCGACCACCGCCCGCGCGCAGCCATGGCGCGAGGCCCAGACGATCACTTTCCGCATGTTCCCCGTGGTCAGCGCGGTCTCCAGATCGTCCGCCAGATCGACCGGCCACAGCCCGAAGGTCGGATGCTCGCTCAACCCCCGCTCGGGGTCGTTGGTCGCGGCAATCGCGATCCGGTCGCGCGGCCCCAGCGCCGCAGCCAGCCGCGCCACCAGGTTGCGCGGAAAGAACGGCGTGTCGCCCGCCGCGCTCGCGACATGGGTGAAGCCGCGCTGGGCGGCCCAGCGCATCCCCGCCAGCACGCCCGCCAACGGTCCGGCGAAACCCTCGACCGTGTCGGCCACCACTGGCAGGCCGAATTGGGCAAAGCGCGCGGGGTCGCCGTTCGCGTTCAGCACCATCGCGCCGACCTGCGGGCCCAGGCGCGCGATCACATGCGCCAGCAGCGGCCGCCCCCCCAGCGCCAGCAGCGCCTTGTCGCCGCCGCCCATGCGGCGCGCGAGCC
>JAVVFE010000049.1:0-12639 GCA_032251175.1 Thermohalobaculum sp. | reverse complement strand
CGGGTGATCCGGGCGCCGTTCGCGGGCGTCGTGGGCCTCACCGAGACCGATCTGGGCGCGCGGATCGACGACGAGACGGTGGTGACCACGCTCGACGACCTCACCGAGGTCGAGGTCGAATTCTCGCTGCCCGAGACGCTGTTCGCCGAGATCGCCGCCGGCCAGACCCTCGCCGCCCGCAGCGCCGCCTTCCCGGACCGCGTGTTCGAGGGCCGGGTCGACACCATCGGCAGCCGCATCGACGCGGTGAGCCGCGCCTTCAAGGTCCGCGCGGTGATCCCCAACCCCGAAGGCGTGCTGCCTTCGGGCATGTTCATGTCGCTGACCCTGACGCTGGCCGAGGCCGAGGCCCTGATGGTGCCCGAGGAGGCGATCGTCGTGCAGGCCGCCGAGGTCTTCGTCTTCGTCGTCGCGAACGGACGGGCCGAGCGGCGCGAGGTCACCACCGGCCAGCGGCAGGCGGGATGGATCGCCGTCACCGCCGGGCTCGCGCCGGGCGAGCAGGTGGTGACCCGCGGCCTCCAGCGGGTGCGCGACGGCGTCCCGGTCAAGGTGCTCGGCGCTGCGCTCGATACCGCCGCGCGCGTGCCCGCGGGGAACGGCTGATGCGGCTCTCCGACCTCTCGGTGCGCCGCCCGGTGCTGGCGGCGGTCGCCAACCTCCTGATCGTGGTGTTCGGCGTGGCGGCGCTCCAGACCCTGCCGATTCGCGAACTGCCCGACGTCGACACCGCCGTGGTGACGGTCAGCACCACCTACACCGGCGCCGCGCCCGAGGTGGTGGACACTGACATCACCGAACTGATCGAGGGCGCGGTGGCCTCGATCTCGGGCATCCGCACCATCAGCTCGGAAAGCCGGCAGGGCCGCAGCCGGACCACCATCGAATTCAACACCGACCGCGACATCGACGTCGCCGCCAACGACGTGCGCGACGCGGTCGGCCGGATCATCGGCGAGCTGCCCGACGAAGCCGACCAGCCGCAGGTGGTGAAAAGCGACGCCAATGCCGACCCGGTGATGCGCCTTGCCGTCACCTCGGACCGCATGACCACGGCCGAGATCACCGACTATATCGACCGCTTCATCGCCGACCGCCTCGCCACGCTCGACGGCGTCGCCACCGTCGACATCTATGGCGAGCGCCCCTTCGCCGTGCGCATCTGGATCGACCGCCGGGCGCTGGCCGCGCGCAACCTGACCGTCGCCGATGTCGAGGCGGCGCTGAAGCGCAACAACCTCGAACTGCCGGCAGGCGACGTGAAATCGGTCGAACGCCAGCTCTCGGTCCGTCTCAACAGCCGGATCAAGTCGATCGAGGATTTCCGCGAGATCGTGATCGACCGCATCGCCGGCTACCCGGTGCGCCTGGGCGATGTCGCGCGCATCGCGCCGGGTGTGGCCGATGATTCCACCATCGTGCGCAACAACGGCGTCGAGGCGGTCGGCATGGCGGTGCTGCGCCAGAGCCAGGCGAACACGCTGGCGATTTCCGAAGGCGTGCGGGCCGAGATCGCGCGGCTCGCCGACAGCCTGCCCGAGGGCATGGCGATCGAGGTCGGCTCGGACGACGCGCTGTTCGTCGGCGCCTCGATCCGCGAGGTCGGCATCGCGCTGTTCATCTCGCTCGGCCTCGTCGTCCTCGTGATCCTGCTGTTCCTGCGCTCGATCCGCGCGACGCTGGTGCCGGCGATCACCATCCCGGTGGCGCTGATCGGCTGCTTCGTGCTGATCGGCGCCTGGGGGTTCTCGCTCAACACGCTGACATTGCTGGCGCTGCTGCTGGCCATCGGCCTGGTGGTCGACGATGCGATCGTGGTGCTCGAGAATATCCAGCGCCGGATCGAGCGGGGCGAGAGCCCGCTCGCCGCCAGCCTGCGCGGCGCCGAGCAGGTCACCTTCGCAGTGCTCGCCACCTCGGTCACGCTGATCGCGGTGTTCGTGCCGCTGTCGTTCCTGCCGGGGCAGGTCGGGCGCCTGTTCATCGAATTCGGCTGGGTGATGGCCGGGGCGGTCGCGATCTCGACCTTCGTGGCGCTGACCGCCTGCCCCGCCCTCGCCTCGAAACTGCTCACGGCGCGCCCGCGCGTGACCGATGCGCCGATGCGCGAGGGCCTGGTGCAGCGCGTCTATCGCTGGGCGCTGACGCGCGCGATCCGGATGCCGCTGGTGGTGCTGGTGGTCGCGGCGGTGGTGTCGGCCGGGGCCTGGCCGCTCTATGGCGCCCTGCCGCGCGAGCTTGCGCCGCGCGAGGATCGCGGCGTCGCCTTCGTGCCGCTGACCGCGCCGCAGGGCTCGACGCTGGCGCATACCGACGTCGCCGCCCGGCAGGTCGAGGCGATCGTCGAGCCGCTGCGCCAGTCGGGCGACATCGTCACCGTCTTCACCTTCAGCGGCAGCCAGGGCCGCGCCTTCCGCTCGTTCGTCGTGCTGCGCCTCGCGCCCTGGGATCAGCGCGAGCGCACCGTGGCCGACATCGTGCGCGAGATCGGCCCGCGCATGGGCGAGGTCACCGTCGCGCGCGGCTTTCCCGCCACGCCTGCGGGGCTGGGGCTGCGCGGCAGCTCGACCCCCGTGCGCATCGTCATCGGCGGCCCGGATTTCGACAGCGTGAAGGAATGGGCCAACGCGATGCTGGCGAAGGCCGAGGAGAACCCCGGCCTGGTCAACCCCGAGATCGACTTCGAGGAAAACCTGCCGCAGCTCGACATCGAGATCGACCGCGCGCGGGCCGACGACCTCGGCATCTCGGTCGAGACCATCGCGGCCACCCTCCAGACCATGCTCGCCTCGCGCGAGGTGACCGGCTTCGTCAGCCGCGGCCGCGAATACCCCGTGCTGGTGCAGGCCGAGGACGACGACCGCCGCGTGCCCTCGGACATCGCCAACATCTTCGTCCGCGCGGGCGATGGTGAGACGCTGGTGCCGCTGGGCGCGCTGGTCAGGCTGCGCGAGAACGCCGCCGCCCCCTCGCTCAGGCGCTACGACCGCCTGCCCTCGATCCAGCTTTCTGCCGGGCTGGCCGAGGGCTACGACCTCGGCACGGCGCTGACCGCGCTCGAGGACGCCGCCCGCGACACCCTGCCGCCCGAGGCCAAGCTGGGCTACGAGGGGCAGTCGCGCGTCTTCAAGGACACCTCGTCGGGCGCCGGCATGGTGTTCGTCATGGCGCTCCTGATCGTGTTCCTGGTGCTGGCCGCGCAGTTCGAAAGCTTCATCCACCCGCTCGTCATCATGCTGACCGTGCCCACCGGGCTTGCGGGGGCGGTCTACGCGATGGCGCTGGGCGGGCTGTCGCTCAATGTCTACAGCCAGATCGGGGTGATCCTGCTGATCGGGCTGATCGCCAAGAATGGCATCCTGATCGTCGAATTCGCCAACCAGCTCCGCGACCAGGGCCGCGGCGTGCGTGACGCGGTGATCGAGGCCTCGGTGCTGCGCCTGCGTCCCATCGTGATGACCGCCGTGTCGACCGTGCTGGGCGCGCTGCCGCTGGTGCTGGCCTCGGGCGCCGGGGCGGAAAGCCGCATCGCCATCGGCAGCGTGATCATCGCCGGGCTGACGCTCTCGACCCTCCTGATGCTGTTCGTGACACCGGTGCTCTACGACCTGATGGCGCGCTTCACGGTGCCGCGCGGCGCGGTCGAGAAGGCGCTGGAACGCGAACTCGGCACCCCCTCCGCGGCCGAGTGACCGCGCGCCGCATCCCCCGCGCCGTCCTGCCGCTGCCGTCACCGCGCCCCCGCCGCGCCGCGTCGCCGCGGCCGCCATCGCGTTCCTGCCGCGCTGTCGTGCCCCGTCTCGCCGTGGTGCCCCCGCCGTCATTGCGGCCCGGCCACGCCGCCGCGCCGCTGCCGTCATCGCGCCCCCGACCACGCCGCCGCGCCGCTGCCGCCATCGCGTGTCGCCGGCGTCATCGACCGGTCATTGCCGGCGTGCTAGGGCAGGCGAGATCATCACGCGAGGGACCCCATGCCGTCCGATCTCTTCACCCGGCCCGGCCGCTTCTGGCGCGGCAACCTGCACACGCATTCCACCCTCTCGGACGGCGCGCTGCCGCCCGACGAGGTCTGCCGCCGCTACCGGGCCGAGGGCTATGATTTCATGGCGCTCACCGATCATTTCATCGGCGCCTATGGCTATCCCATCGCCGACACCGTGCCGTTCCGCACCAACAGCTTCACCACCATCCTCGGCGCCGAGCTGCATTCCGGCGCGATGGCCAACGGCGATCTGTGGCATCTGCTGGCGGTGGGCCTGCCGGCCGATTTCACGCCGCCCCATGCCCCCGGCTTCCGCCCGGTCGAGGGGCAGGAGAGCGCGGCCGACCTCGCCCGGCGCGCCCGCGAAGCCGGCGCCTTCGTCACCATCGCCCATCCGCAATGGTCGGGCCTGACGCAGGACGACGCCCGCGGCATCGACGCGGCCCACGCGGTCGAGATCTACAACCACGGCTGTGCCACGGGCTGCGACCGCGGCGACGGCTTCCACATGCTGGACCTGCTGCTCAGCGAGGGCAGGGCGCTGACGGCGATCGCGACCGACGACGCGCATTTCAGCGAACCCGACCATTTCGGCGGCTGGGTGATGGTCAAGGCCGACGAGAACGACCCCGAGGCGCTGCTGGACGCGCTGAAGGCCGGCGCCTTCTACGCGACCCAGGGCCCCGAGATCCGTGGCATCGAGCTTGGCCGCGACGCCGTGACGGTGCGCTCGACCGCCGCCGCCGCCGTGATGGTGCAGGGCCACGGCTCGGCCGCCGCCGCGGTGCATGGCGCCTCGATGACCGAGGCCACCGTGCCGCTCGACCGCTTCCGCCGCAGCCCCTGGCTGCGCGTGACCGTGGTGGACCGCGCGGGACGCAGGGCCTGGTCGAACCCGATCTGGCGGGCCTGAGCACAGGCGCGGTCGCGCCGTGGCCGCGCGCCGCCTCGGGCCCGACCCGGGGCCTTGCCGCCTCCGCGCCCCTCCGCCCTGCATCCCCCGCTGCCCCGCTGTCCCACTTCCCCGAGCTTGACCCGGGGCCTCCGCGCCCCCTTCCGGGCGTATCCCTCGCCGCCCCAAGCGTGACCCGGGGCCCCGCCGGCACCCGCGCGCCGCCGCCCTGCATCCCCGCCGCCCGGGCCAGACCCGGGGCCTCCGCGTCCCCCGCCGGGCGTATCCCCCGCTGGCCCGGGCTTGACCCGGGGCCTCGCTGGCACCCGCGCGCCACCGCTCCCCAGCCCGCTGCAAGGTCACTCGCAAGCACATCGTGTATTTTACTATTTATCATTTATATCAATAACTTAAGTATGATTTCACGCGTGAAAGCCCCGATCCATGCCGCCGCGAGGCCCCGGGTCAAGCCCGGGGCGCGGCGGGGGCGTCGCGCTGTGCCGACCCGGCGCGGGTGTGCTGCCCCTCACCGCCCGATCGCGTAGGCCTGCATCAGCCGCGGCGTCGCCGCCGCCCGCAGCATCCCCGAGGGCTCGCGCCGCGTGGCGGTCAGGCGGCCGACCGTCCAGGGCTCGGCCACCTCCAGCGCATGGCCGCGCCGGCGCAGCTCGGTCAGCACCGCCTCGCCCACGCCCGGCTCGATCATCAGATGCCCCGGGCGCGCCTCGCGCGGGTGGAACGAGCCGGTGAAATGCCCGGTGTGGAACAGGGGCGCGTCGATCGTCTCTTGCAGGTTCAGCCCATGATGGACATGGCGCAGGAAGAAGATCAGTTGCCACTGGTCCTGCTGGTCGCCGCCGGGCGTGCCGAACGCCATCGCCGTCCCGTCGCGGTGGCGCGCGAGCGAGGGCGTCAGCGTGGTCCGCGGCCGCCGCCCGGGCGCGAGCGAGGTCGGCAGCCCCTCGTCCAGCCAGAACATCTGGGCGCGGGTGTTCAGGGCAAAGCCCAGGCCCGGCACCACCGGCGAGGATTGCAGCCAGCCGCCCGAGGGCGTGGCCGAGACCATGTTGCCCCACCGGTCGATCACGTCGATATGCACCGTGTCGCCGCGCCGGTCGGTCAGATGCGCCATGGTGGGCTCGCCCGCCGTGACGCCTGCCGTGACGCCTGCCTCGGCCACGACCCGGCGATGGGCGCGGGCGATGGCGGCATCGGCCAGATGCTCCAGCCCCGCGATCCGCCCGGGGCGCTGCTCGCGAGAGGCGGTGGCGCCGATCAGCGGGCGGCGCGCGGCGGCATAGTCGGCTGACAGCAGCCGGTCCATCGGGACCTCGGCATGGTCGGGGTCGCCGTAATAGGCTTCGCGGTCGGCATAGGCCAGCTTCATCGCCTCGGTCACGGTATGGACGAAGTCGGCGCCGTTGGGGTCCATCGCCGCGATGTCGATCCCCTCGAGCAGCGCGAGCGATTGCAGCAGCACCGGCCCCTGGCCCCAGGGCCCGGTCTTCAGCACGCGCCAGTCGTGATAGTCGCGCGCCAGCGGTGCCTCGCAGGTCGCCCGCCAGCCCGCCATGTCCTCGGCGGTCAGCACGCCGCGGTTCTTGTGGCCGCTTGCGTCCATCACCTCGGCCGTCTCGAAATAGTCGCCGATCGCCTCGGCCACGAAGCCGCGATACCAGGCGTCGCGGGCGGCTTCGATCTCGGCCTCGCGGCCGTCGCGGGCCTCGGCCTCGTCCAGCACCCGGCGCCAGGTCGCGGCCAGCACCGGGTTGCGGAACATTGCGCCGGCCTGCGGCGCGCGCCCGCGCGGCAGCCAGGTCTCGGCCGAGCTGGGCCACTCGGCGTGGAAGAAATCGGCGAGGTCGGCGATCGCCGCCGCCACCCGCGCCAGCATCGGGTGGCCGTGCTCGGCGTAATGGATCGCGGGCTCCAGCACGTCGCGCAGCCGCATCGTGCCGTGGTCTCGCAGCATCAGCATCCAGCCGTCGAACGCGCCCGGGATCACGGTCGCGAGCAGCCCCGAACCGGGGATGAGGTCGAGCCCTTGTGCCTTGTAATGCGCGATGGTGGCACCTGCGGGCGCCGTGCCCTGCGCACAGACCACCGTGTCCTCGCCCGTCCGCGCCGAATGCAGCAGGATCGGCAGGTCGCCTCCCGGCCCGTTCAGGTGCGGCTCGACCACCTGCAGCGCGAAGCCGGCGGCGGCGGCGGCATCGAACGCGTTGCCGCCGCGCTCGAGGATGCCCATGCCGACCGCCGAGGCAATCCAGTGCGTGGTGGCGACGACGCCGAACGTGCCGGCGATTTCGGGCCGCGTGGTGAAGCGTTGCATGCTTACTCCGTCACAGTTCGCGCGGGTCGAGCGCATCGCGCAGCCCGTCGCCCAGAAGGTTGAAGCCCAGCACGACCATGAAGATCGCGATCCCCGGCCACAGCGCCATCCATGGCGCCTGCTCGAGGAAGTTCTTCGCCACGTTCAGCATCGAGCCCCAGGAGGGTGCGGGCGGCTGCTGGCCAAGGCCGAGGAAGGACAGCGACGCCTCGGCAATGATGGCGGTGGCGATGGTCAGCGTCGACTGCACCAGGATCGGCGGGAAGATGTTCGGCAGCACATAGCGCCCGATGATCGCGCCGTGGCCCAGGCCGATGGCGCGGGCACCCTCGACGTAATCCTCGGTCATCACGCTCATGGTCTGGCCGCGGGCGAGGCGGATGAAGATCGGCATGGCGGACAGGCCGATGGCGATCATCGCATTGGTGAGCGACGGCCCGAGGAACGCCGCGAGCGCGATCGCCATGATCAGGAAGGGCACCGCCAGCAACGCCTCGGTCACCCGGCTGATGGCGGCGTCGGTCCAGCCGCCCCAGTAGCCCGCGGCGATGCCGAGCGGCACGCCGATGGCGACCGCGATGCCGACCGACAGGACCCCCGCCAGCAGCGATGCCTGCGCGCCCCAGATCATGCGGGCGAGCACGTCGCGCCCGATCTCGTCGGTGCCGAACCAGTGCGCGGCCGAGGGTGCCTTGCGAACCGCCCCCCAGTCGGTCGCGGTGGGGTCGGGCACGGGCAGCAGCGGGGCGAGGGCCGCGACCGCGACGAAGAAGACGACGAGGGCAGCGCCGAGCAGCGCCACCGGGTTCGCGCGAAGCTTGCCCCAGGCGCGGCTGCGGCTCGGCGATGCGGCGGGGAGGGTCTGGGCCGTGTCGGTCATCGCCACCCCCTCAGCCCTGCTCGCGCATGCGCGGGTTCAGCCAGCGATAGGCGACATCGGCCAGAAGGTTCATGCCGATGAACGCGACCGCCGTGCACAGCACCACGCCCTGCACCACCGCGTAGTCGCGGTTGAACACGGCATCGACGATCATCTTGCCGAAGCCCGGGATGGTGAAGATCTGTTCGGTCAGCACCGCGCCGGCCAGCAGTTCGCCGAACAGCAGCGCCGAGATCGTGACGATCGGCACCAGCGCGTTCCTCAGCGCGTGCTTGAGGATCACCCGGCGCTCGCGCAGCCCCTTGGCGCGCGCGGTGCGGATGTAGTCGGCCCTCAGCACGCCGAGCATGGCGGATCGGGTATGGCGCATCAGCGTGGCGGCCAACCCCGTGCCCAGCACGAAGGCCGGCATGATCATGGTCTGGAGCGAGAGCAGCGGGTCCTCGGACAACGGCCGGTAGCCCGAGGCCGGCAGCCAGCCCAGCTTCACCGAGACCAGCAGGATCAGCAT
Source organism: Thermohalobaculum sp. (assembly GCA_032251175.1). GTDB lineage: Bacteria > Pseudomonadota > Alphaproteobacteria > Rhodobacterales > Rhodobacteraceae > Thermohalobaculum. Next base: position 4,042 of record JAVVFE010000049.1, on the reverse strand, counting down.
GATGCCAAGCCAGAAGTTCGGCACCGACAGCCCCGACAGCGCGAACAGGTTGGCGAGCCAGTCGATCCAGCTTCCCTTGCGCACCGCCGACAGGATCCCCGCCGGGATGCCGATCAGGACCGCGATGACCATCGCCATCACGGCAAGCTGGATGGTCACCGGCAGCTTCTCGGCCACGAGGTCCAGCACCGGCTGCTGGGTGCGCAGCGAGAACCCCAGATCGCCCTGCACCACGCCGCTCATCCAGTAGAGATACTGGTGCGGGATCGGGTCGTTCAGGCGGTATTTCTCGCGCAGCAGCTCGATCACCTCGGGGTCGCGTTCCTCGCCCGCCATCGCCAGGATTGGGTCGCCCGGCAGCAGCTTTTGCAGCGCGAACACGAAGATCGAGATCAGCACGATCGTCGGGATCGCGATCACCAGCCGTCGTGCGATGAAACCGAGCATGGCGCTCTCCGTGGTCCGGCCGCCCGGGCCGGTGCGGTCCGGGCGGGTATGGTCTGGGCGCCGCCCCCGCCTGGTGCGGGGGCGGCGCGGCGGCGGGTGGGTGGCCCCCGCCGGTTACTTCATGCCAACGCCGGCAAGGCGGATCATCCCGTCGGGATAGGGCACGAACCCCTCGATCCTGCTCGACAGCGCCCAGATCCAGCTCGGGTGGTAGAGGTAGATGATCGGCATGTCGGCGTTCAGGATCTCGCGCGCCGCGTCATAGCTCGCCTTGCGGGTGGCGATATCGTTCGAGGTGCGGGCCTGATCCAGCAGCCGGTCGACCTCGGGGTTGCAGTATTTCGAGTCGTTGATGCCGCCCTTGCAGGTCTGGAACTGGTGGATGTTGCCGTCCGGATCGGTGCGCCCCGACCAGCCCACCTGGCTTGCCTGATAGTTGCCCGCCGTCTGCTCGTCGAGCAGCGTCGCGAATTCCTTGGCGGCCAGCGTGATGTCGATGCCGGCTTCGGCCGCCATCGCCTGGATGACCTGCATCAACTGCATCTGGACCGGGTTGTTGGCGACCTGCACCTCGATCGCGAGGCGGTCGAGCCCGGCCTCCTTCATCAGCGCCTTCGCCTTCTCGACATCGCGCGCAGGCACCGGGAAGCGGGTGTCATACCAGGGCGACGACGGCGGGAAGGGCTGGTTGCCGGGCGCGAACGCACCCTCGAACACCACCTGGTTGATGACGTCGCGGTCGATCGACAGCGACAGCGCCTGGCGCACCCGCGCATCCTGCCCGAGCGGGGTCTTCGCGCGCTCGCCATTCGCCACGTTGATCGTCATCGCCTGATAGCCGAGGCCCACGATCTGCTCGGTCCTGAGGTTGGGGTCGGCCTTGGCCGAGCCGAGGTCGGTCGCGGCCAGCCGCTCGATCATGTCGAGATCGCCCGCGCGCAGGTTCGCAAGCCGCACAGTGGTGTCGGGGATCGGCAGGAAGATCACCCGGTCGAAGGCATAGGTGTCCGCATTCCAGTGGCTGGCGAACTTCTCCAGCACGATGCGGTCCTGCTGGACCCGCTCGACGAACTTGTAGGGCCCCGAGCAGACCGGGTTGAGCCCGAAATCCGCGCCCGCGGCCGCGGCGGCGGTGGGCGAGACCATCATGCCCGCGCGGTCGGACAACTGCGCCAGCAAGGTGGCATCGGGGTTGGCGAGGCTGAACTTCACCTCGTGGGGGCCGCTCACCTCGACGCCGGTGATCGACTTCACCTCGGACTTGCGCCGGCTTTCCGGCATGGTCTGGGTGCGCTCCATGTTCGCCTTGACGGCCTCGGCGTCGAAGGGCGTGCCGTCGTGGAAGGTCACGCCCTCGCGCAACTGCATGGTCAGGGTCTTGCCGTCGTCCGACCAGCTCCACCCGGTGGCGAGCCGGGGGATGATCTCGAGTTGGGGCGAGATGTCCACGAGCTTGTCGCACAGCGAGGCGTAGACGATGCGCCCGACGAAGGTGCGCGACTGGTCGGGGTCGAGCACGTCGGGGTCTTCCTGAAGCCCGATCCGCAGGTCGGCGGCCTGGGCGAACGACGCGCTGGCGGCAAGTGCGAGCGCGAGCGATAGGCGCTTGAGGTCGGTCACGGCTGTTTCTCCTCTGCTGGGGTCGTGTGGTGATCGGTCGGGGCGGTGCCACTGCGCGCCGCGCGCCACAGCGCGAAGCGCCGCTCGGCGCCTGCGGTCAGGCCGGGCGACACCAGGCGCGGGGCAAAATCGGGCAGGCTCGCGGCCAGGTGGCAGGCGGTCATGCGGCCGTCCCCGCCTGGGGAAAGGATTGGCCGCTCGCTGCCACAGCGCGCCACCGCATGGGGGCATCGGGTGTGGAACCGGCAGCCCGGCGGGGGCGCGGTGGGGTTCGGCACGTCGCCCTCGACGATCGCCTCGTCCGCCGCCCGCCCGCCCGGCACGGGGGCCGGGATCGCGGTCATCAGCGCGCGGGTATAGGGGTGGGCGGGCGCCTCGAAGATCGCGTCGACCGCGCCGGTCTCGACCACCTCGCCCAGATACATCACCGCGACGCGGTCGCTCATGTGCCGGATCACCGCGAGGTCATGGGCGATCACGACCAGCGTGAGGCCGAATTCCTCTTTCAGCTCCTCGAGCATGTTGACGACCTGCGCCTGGATCGAAACGTCGAGCGCCGAGACCGGCTCGTCGCCGATCAGCACCTTCGGCCCGCTGGCCAGCGCGCGGGCGATGCCGATGCGCTGGCGCTGGCCGCCCGAGAACTCGTGCGGGTAGCGGTCGGCATGCTCGGGGCGCAGCCCGACGCGGGCCAGCAGGTAAGCCACCCGCTCGCGCCGCTCGGCGGGCGTGCCGATGCCGTGGGCACGCATCGGTTCCTCGATCAGCCGGCCCACGCTCATGCGCGGGTTGAGCGACGAATAGGGGTCCTGGAAGATGAATTGCAGGTCGCGCCTGAGCCCGCGCATCTCGGCCGCGCCAAGCCCCGAGATGTCGCGCCCGCGGTAGAGCACCTGGCCCGCGGACGGGCGGATCAGCCCGATCAGCATCCGCGCGAGCGTCGACTTCCCGCAGCCCGACTCGCCGACGATGGCGAAGGTCTCGCCCTCGCGGATCGACAGGCTCACGCCATTGACCGCCTGCACCGCCGTGGGCGCGCCGAACAGCGGGCGGTGCGTGACGAAGCGCCGTTCGAGGTCGCGGGTCTCGATCACCGGGGCGGGCGTGCGCGTCATGCGGCGTCCTCCGCCACGCGGGCGTCGAGCGGCGCGCGCAGGCAGGCGACGCGGTGGCCGGGCGCGATCTCGACCAGCGTCGGCGTCGCGGCGCAGGCGGGCTGCGCGAAGGGGCAGCGCGCAGCAAAACGGCACCCATCCGGCATCGCCTCGGGCGAGGGCACAAGGCCCGGGATGGTCTGCAACCTGCCCGCGCGCCGCCCCAGCGAGGGGACCGATGCCATCAGCCCGATGGTGTAGGGGTGTTGCGGGTCGTCGTAGATCGCACCGACCGACCCCTCCTCGACGATCCGGCCGGCATACATCACCGCCACCCGGTCGGCGGTCTCGGCCACCACGCCCAGATCGTGGGTGATCAGGATCAGCGCCGTGCCGGTCTCGGCCTGCAACTGGCGGATCAGCCGCAGGATTTGGGCCTGGATCGTCACGTCGAGCGCGGTGGTCGGCTCGTCGGCGATCAGCAGCACCGGATCGTTCGCCAGCGCCATGGCGATCATCGCGCGCTGGCGCATGCCGCCCGAAAGCTGGTGGGGGTAGTCGTCGAGCCGCCGGTCGGGCGCCGGGATGCGCACGCGCTCGAGCATCTCGCGCGCCCGGGCGCGGGCGGCGGCGCGGTCCACCGGGCGGTGGCGGCGCACCGCCTCGGCGATCTGGTCGCCGATGGTGAAGGCGGGATTGAGCGAGGTCATCGGCTCCTGGAACACCATCGCCATGCGGTTGCCGCGGATGTCGGACATCGCCTTCGGGTCGAGCCGCGCGAGATCGCGCCCCTCGAACACCGCCCGCCCGCCCGTGATCCGCGCCGCCGGCTGCGGCAGCAGGCCCATCAGCGCCAGCGCGGTCAGCGACTTGCCGCAGCC
>JAVVFE010000048.1:0-12854 GCA_032251175.1 Thermohalobaculum sp. | reverse complement strand
GCCCCGGGGCGCGCGGGCACACGGGCAACCTGACCGCAGGAGGCCCCGGGTCGAGCCCGGGGCCCGGCCATGACGGGATGAGTCGAAATCAGAACAAGCGCGCGGCAGCGCAGGCGTCGCCTGCGCCCCGTGCTGTGCGGGTGCGGCCGGGCGCCCCGGGCTTGACCCGGGGCGCGCCGCCACCTTCAGCCCTGCGTCCCCTCGCGGATGGTTCGCGCCGCGGCCTTGGCGCGGTCGAACTCGGCCCGGCGGCGGGCGATCTCGTCGGGCGAGAGGCGCGCGATGTTGCAGTAATCGAGCTTCCAGTCGGCGCTGTCGCTCCAGCGCAGCGGCGATTGCACGGTGGTGCGCGGGGCCGGCGCCGCCGCGAGCAGGTCGAGCGCGAGCCCGAGCGTCAGGTCCTGCGAGGCGCGGTCGCCCGGCCGCCCCGCAGCATTGCCCAGCGGAAAATCCGAGAACACGAAGCGGGCCACGCCCGCCTGTTCCACGATGTCCTTGGCGCAGCCCATGATGACGGTGACGATGCCCGCGGCCTCGAGCGCGCGAGCGGCGAGGCTGACGCTCTGGTGGCAGACCGGGCAGTTCGGCACCAGGATGGCGGCGTCGGCCCCGTCGGCGCGGCAGCGGGCGACCAATTCGGGGCAATCGGTCGCCAGCGTCGCGCGGTGGCTGCGGTTGGTGGGCAGGCCGTGGAGGCGCGGCGCGACCGTGCCGATCCGGCCCGATGCTGCGGCACGGCGCAGGGCGGGCAGCGGGAAATAGCTGTTTGGGTCCGCGGCCGTGGTGTGGTCGCGGTCGATCGCGACATGGCTGATGCGCAGGTCGTGGTCGGCCCCGGCATCGAGCGAATAGACCGCGTAGAACTTGGCATCGGCGTTGTAGGGCGCGCCGGGGCCCTGGTCGCCCTTGCCGGGCTGGAAGGGTGCGGCGGTGGTGACCAGCGCCACGCGCGCCTGTGCCAGCGGCCTGGCGAGCCGGTGGAATGGCACGTCGGCGAACTGCGCCCAAGCGTAGGGCGCGCCGTAGCCGAGGCCGGCGTAATAGCTGCGCGTGCGCTCGATGTAGCGGATCGGCAGGTCGTGCGGGGCCGAAAAGCCGAAGGCGGGCGCTGTGTCGTCGGGCATGTCGATCCTCCCCGGCCATGACGGCCCAAGTTTCGGGCGGCAGTGCCCCGGGCGCAAGGCCCGGCGTGCGGCTCAGGCCGGATCGCGGCGGCGGCGGGCGCGCGGCGCGGGCAGCACCTCGGCCAGCGCGCCCAGCGTGACGAGGACCGCGCCCAGCGCCTCGGGCAGGCCGAAGCCCTCGTCGAGGAACAGCGCGCTCGACACCACGCCCGAGACGATCTCGGCGGTCAGCAGGAAGCTGAGCGTCGCGGGCGGCAGGCGCTGCGCGCTCCACATCGTGATCAGGATGATCGGCGCAAGGTAGAACGCCCCGGTGGCCAGCGCGACCGGCAGCGCCGCAATCAGCGTCCCCGCCCCGGGCAGGTCGCCCGCAGCCCCCCCCGCGAGCGCCACCAGCGCCCCGGCGGCCAGCGCGCCGAGGCCGGTCGCGACCGACAGCCGCCCGGTGCCGGGCGCCGGCGCGGTGAAGATCAGCGCGGTCCCGACCGACCAGGCGAGGCCCGAGCCCAGCGCCATGCTGTCGCCGATGCCCCAGACCCCGCCGCCCAGGCCACCATCCAGCCCGACCCGGAAGATCGCCATCATGCCGGCCGCGCACAGCACCAGGGCAAGGCCGCTGCGCCAGCCCCAGCGCCGCCCGAGGAACAGGCATTCGATCGCCGTGCTCCAGACCGGGGCGAGGTAGAACAGCAGGACCGCGCGCACCACGTCGGTGAAGCCCAGCGCCGCGGCGTAGAGCATCACCGCCGCGCCGCAGGCGACCCCGCCCAGCAGGGCGCGCGCCGCCATCGGCGCGGGGGCCCGGCCCGCTGCCCGCCCGCGCGCCAGAAGCGCCGCGGCGGCGAACACCGGCAGCGCGCCCGCGGTCATCGCCAGCCCCGACCAGGCGCCGGCCAGCCCCGCCGCCTCGATCCAGCGGACCGGCGCCCACCACAGGCCCCACATTGCGGCCGCCATCAGCGCGAGCCCGATGGTGGCGCCCCGACCCGCGATCATCACGCCCTCTGCCTCCCGACGCCGCCGCTGCCTGTCGCATCCGTGTCACGGAGGTTCGGGCGGGCGAAAGTTTTCCCTTGCAGCGGTATGCCATCCTCGCAATTCATGAAAGACTGCATCACGGAACGGGGGAGAATACCCCCGCGTGCAACGACACGACAGGGAGACGGACGATGATCCGCACCACCATGCCAGCCGCGCGCAGCGGCGGGCGGGCTGTTCCCGACGGCCGCCGCGCCGCAGACCGGCCCGCGGCCGGGCGGATCGCGCGCGCTGCCCCCCTGCGACCCGCTCTCCGCTTGCCGGCGCTCCCCTTGCCCGCTCTCCGCCTGCCCGCCGCCACCCTGCCCGCCGCTGCATACCGGACGTGGCGCAGGACTGGCGCGCCCTGACCATTGCCCACCCGCGCCTGGCCCTGCTGTCGGGCGCCCCTCAACCACACCGTGATCTGGAGGATCCAACCCATGAACCGCCTGCTTCTCGCTGCTCTCCTGTCGGCCTCGCTTGCGCCCTCGGCGTTTGCCGCCGATCCGGCCTCGTGCAAGGCCGTGCGCTTCTCGGATGTCGGCTGGACCGACATTCAGGCGACCACCGCGGTCGCCACCGTGCTGCTCGAGGCGCTGGGCTACGAGCCGGAACTTCAGGTTCTGGCGGTGCCGGTGACCTATGCCTCGCTGAAGAACAAGGACATCGACGTGTTCCTGGGCAACTGGATGCCGTCGATGGCCGGCGACGTGCAGCCCTATATCGACGACAAGTCGGTCGAGACCATCGCCCAGAACCTGACCGGCGCGGGCTATGGCATCGTCGTGCCGCAGTATGTCGCCGATGCCGGGATCAAGAGCCTGGCCGACGTCGCCGCGAACAAGGACAAGTTCGACGGCAAGATCTACGGCATCGAGCCGGGCAATGACGGCAACCGCATCATCCTCGAGATGATCTCGGGCGGGCAGTTGCCGGGCTTCGATCTGGTCGAGTCGTCCGAGGCCGGGATGCTGAGCCAGGCCGAGCGGGCGATGAAGGGCGAGGACTGGATCGCCTTCCTGGGCTGGACGCCGCATCCGGTAATGGGCGAGATGAAGATCGCCTATCTGGACGGCATGGGCGATTCCGGCTTCGGCGCCGCCACCGTCCACACCAATGTCCGCGCCGGCTATGTTTCGGAATGCCCCAATGTCGGGCGGTTCCTGACCAACCTGAATTTCTCGCTGTCGATGGAGAACGCCATCATGGGCGAGATCCTGAACGGCGCCGATGCCAACGCCGCGGCCGAGGCCTGGCTGAAGGCCAATCCGCAGGCCGCGACGCCGTGGCTCGCGGGCGTGACCACCTTCGACGGCGGCGACGCGGCCGCAGCGGTGAAGGCGCGCATCGGCGGCTGAGGCGCCGGCAGGGGGGCAGGATGGCCGGGCCCGCGGGGGCCCGGCTGCTGACGAGGGGGAGAGGCGCGCATGGATCCGCTGAGCGAGGCAATCGCGGGGGCCAAGATTCCGATCGGCCCGTGGGGCAAGGCGTTCTTCACCTTCCTGACCGACAATTTCGCCTTCGTCTTCGACAGCTTCGCGCGGTCGGCGACCTGGGTGCTGGACGGTCTGGTCGACGCGATCCTGTGGTTCCCGCCGATCGTGGCGGCGCTGGCGCTGGCGGGGCTGGCCTGGCGGCTGCAACGGTCGTGGAAGCTGGCGGGCGGGGTGCTGGCGGGGTTTGCCTTCATCATCAACCAGGGCCTGTGGAAGGAAACCGTCGAGACGCTGGTGCTGGTGGTCGCGGCCGCCACCGCCTCGATGGCGATCGGCGTGCCGGTCGGCATCCTGTGCGCCCATCGCGAGCGGCTGTGGCGCGCGCTGCAACCGGTGCTCGACCTGATGCAGACGCTGCCGACCTTCGTCTACCTGATCCCGGTGCTGATCATGTTCGGCCTGGGGCCCGCGCCGGGGCTGATCGTGACCGTCATCTTCGCCGCGCCCACGCCGATCCGGCTGACCTATCTGGGGGTCAAGGGGGTGCCCACGCCGATGATCGAGGCGGGGCTGGCGTTCGGCGCGACGCCGCGGCAACTGCTGTGGAAGGTCGAACTGCCGGCGGCGCTGCCGACCATCATGGCGGGGCTGACGCAGTGCATCATGCTGTCGCTGTCGATGGTGGTGATCGCCGCCCTGATCGGGGCGAACGGCCTGGGCAAGCCGGTGGTGCGGGCGCTGAACTCGGTCAACATCCCGCTCGGGCTCGAGGCGGGGCTGTCGATCGTCATCCTCGCGATCATCCTGGACCGCATGAGCCGGATCGGCGGGAGGGCCGCGAAATGACCGCCGCGATCGAATTCGAGCAGGTCGACATCGTCTTCGGCGACCGCCGGGCCGAGGCGCTGGCGATGATGGACAAGGGCGCCGAGCGCGGCGACATCCTGGCGCGCACCGGCGCCGTGCTGGGGTGCGCCGATTGCAGCCTGACGGTCAATCAGGGCGAGATCTCGGTGCTGATGGGGTTGTCGGGCTCGGGCAAGTCGACGCTGCTGCGCTCGGTCAACGGGCTGAACAAGGTCGCGCGCGGCCGCGTGGTGGTGCATGACGACGGCTGGTCGACCGATGTCGCGAGCTGCGGCGCCGCCGACCTGCAACGGGTGCGGCGCAGCCTGGTCGCGATGGTGTTCCAGCAGTTCGGCCTGCTGCCCTGGCGCACGGTGGCCGACAATGTCGGCTTCGGCCTGGAACTGGCGGGGGTGACCCCGGTCGAGCGGCACAAGCGGGTGGCGGCGCAGCTTGGGCTGGTGGGCCTGGACCAGTGGGCGGGCAAGCAGGTGCACGAGCTGTCAGGCGGCATGCAGCAGCGCGTCGGGCTGGCCCGCGCCTTTGCGACGAATGCGCCGATCCTGCTGATGGACGAGCCGTTCTCGGCGCTCGACCCGCTGATCCGGGCGAAGTTGCAGGACGCGCTGCTGGACTGGCAGGCGGTGCTGAAGAAGACCATCCTGTTCGTCAGCCACGACCTCGAGGAGGCGCTGAAGATCGGCAACACGATCACCATCATGGAGGGCGGGCGCATCGTCCAGAGCGGCGCGCCCGAGGAGATCGTGCTGAGCCCGGCAAACGATTACGTCCGCGACTTCATCGCCAACGTGAACCCGCTGAGCGTGCTGACCGCCTGGAACGTGATGCGCGACCGGCGTGATCTCGCGCCGGCGGGCGAGGACTGGATCTGGCTCGACCGGCGGCAGACCACCCGCTTCCGGCTGGACGAGACCGGCCATGTGACCGACGCGGAACGCAATGCCCGCCCGGTCGAGTGGGTGTCGTGCGCCGCGGTCGAGAGCATCCCGCCCGACGCCCCGGTGGTGTTCTGGGCCGAGGCCGGGACCCCGCTCAAGACCGTGATGCTGGCGATGCACCGCTCGCAGACCGCGCCGGTCGCGCTGTTCGACGAGACCGAGCGGCTGGTCGGCGCGATCGGCGTGCGCGACGTGCTGCAGGCGGTGCTGCGCCGCTAGAGCGGTTCCCGGAAAAGTGGACACCGCTTTTCCGGCTCGAAAACGCGGCCGGGCAAGGATTCAGGGCATCCCTTCCGGCTCGATCGGACGGGAAGCGTCGGGTCCGGCCCGTCGCGGCATCAACCGGGGCATCAGCGGAGGAGCGTGATGGACGATCTGTTCGAGAAGGGGCTGGCACAGCGCAAGGCGACGCTGGGGGCCGGGTATGTCGAGAAGAACCTGGCCGCCGCGGACGATTTCACCCTCCCCTTTCAGGAGGCGATGACCGCCTGGTGCTGGGGCTTCGGTTGGGGCGACGAGGCGATCGACCCGAAAACCCGCTCGATGATGAACCTCGCGATGATCGGCGCGCTGGGCAAGATGCACGAATGGGAAATCCACTGCCGCGGCGCGCTGAGGAACGGCGTGACCCGCGACGAGATCCGGGCGATCATCCATGTCGTGGGCATCTATTGCGGCGTGCCGCAGGCGCTGGAGTGTTTCCGCGTCGCCCGGCGGGTGCTGGAGGAGGCGGGCGAGATCTGAGCCCCCTACCCCGCCGCGCTGAGGAACAGCACCTGGCTGACCGCGGCCTCGACCGTGCCGGTGCGGAACGGCTTGGTCACCAGGAAGGTGGGCTCGGGCCGCTCGCCGGTCAGCAGGCGCTCGGGGTAGGCGGTGATGAAGATCACCGGCACCGTCATGCGGCCGAGGATGTCCTCGACCGCGTCGATGCCGGACGAGCCATCGGCCAACTGGATGTCGGCGAGCACCAGATCGGGCTGCGTCTGCACCGCCATCGCGACCGCGCCGGCGCGGGTGTCGGCGATGCCCACGACCTCGTGACCCATGCCGGCAATGATGCTCTCGATGTCGAGGGCGATGATCGGTTCGTCCTCGATGATCATGACGCGCGAGCGCAACTGGCGGTCGAGTTCGGCGCGGGCGTCGCGGGCGAGGCTTTCGGCCTCGTCGCGGCCGACCCCGATGATCTCGGCGGCGGTGTCGGGCGCGAAGCCCTCAAGCGTGGTCAGCAGCAGCATCTGGCGCGAGCGCGGCGTGAGGCGCGCGATCCTGAGCTGGGCGGGGCCGACCTCGGCATCCCCCGCCGCCGGCCCGCCCGGCCCGGTCTGGCTCCACAGCCGGTGGAACAGCGCGTAGAGCGCGACGCGCGGCGGCAGGCCGGGGTCGAGCGCGCCGCGATCCGCGATCAGCGCCTCGATCACCGCCGCGACGAAGGCGTCGCCGGTGCGCTGCTCGCCGCACAAGGCCCGGGCGTAGCGGCGCAGATAGGGCACCTGCGGCGCGACCAGGTCCGACAGGTTCGGCCGCGCGCCGCCGGGCTGCTGGACCGTGGTGGTCATCGGACTCTCCCTGATGGCTCGACTGGCTCGACGCGTGATATGCTCGGAACCAACGCGACGGGCAAGGCGTTCGTTCCGCGAGACAGGTCGGCCCAACTGCCGGTTGAGCCGAGGCAGCCGGAGGACCCGAGGCCGTGAGCACGACCAAGACGCCAGCCACGGATCGCCGACCCGCACAGATCACCGAGTTCTGCGGCGACGCCGAGGACCCGATCACGGTCGAGTTGCGGCGTCTGTATGACGCCGCCGCCGCCGAGCCGCTACCCGACCACCTGCTGCGCCTGCTGGACCGTCTGGCCGAGGCGGAGGCGAAGCGATGAGCGATCCGTTCCGCGACGAGCTGGTGGCCGCGCTCAAGCCGCTGCGCGGCTTTGCCCGAACCTTCCACCGCAATGCCGACCGCGCCGACGACCTGGTGCAGGAAACGATGGTCAAGGCCTGGGCCAACCGCGACAAGTTCCGCCTTGGCACCAACATGCGCGCCTGGCTGTTCACCATCCTGCGCAACAGCTATTATTCCGAGCTGCGCAAGACCCGCAACGAGGTCGAGGACGCCGACGGCTCGCTGACCGGGCGGCTGACCGAGTTGCCCGCCCATGACGGGCGCCTGGCGATGCGCGACTTTCGCGCGGCACTGGCGACGCTGGGCGACGACCAGCGCGAGGCGCTGATCCTGGTCGGCGCCTCGGGGTTCTCGTACGAGGAGGCGGCGGCGATCTGCGGCGTCGCCCCCGGCACCATCAAGAGCCGCGTGAGCCGCGCGCGCCAGCGCCTGGCTGAGTTGCTGGAGGGCGGCGAGGACGTCGAGAGCGCTCGCGCCGCACCGCATCCCGACCCAGCGCAGGCCGATGCGCCTGAACCCGACCCGGCCGGCGGGCCGGCGCCGGCCCGCCCGCGCGGTGGCCGCGCGACGCAGCCGGCCTGAGGCGGGGGCGCGGCGATGGGGCGTCCGGCACGGGCATCGGGACTGGGGCGGCTGCGCTTCCAGTTCGCGCTGATCCTGGCCGTCGCGATGGCCCCTGCCGGTGTGCTGGCGGTGATCCAGGCGCTGTCGAATGTCGATGACGCGATCGGCCAGCGGCGCGAACTGCTCGCAGCCGACGCACGCAAGGCGGCCGAGGAGGAGCAGTCGGTCTTCTTGTCGATCCGCGAGACGCTGCGCATCGCCGTGCGCGAGTTGGGCCGCGAGCTGGCCGAGAGCGGCACATGCGAGGGCACGCTGGGCCTGATGCTGGGCAACGACCCGCGCCTGCGCGGCGGCGCGCTGGTCGATGCCGAAGGCGCGGCGATCTGCGGCGACGCGGCGGCGCTCGACATCGCCGCCAACCCGGTCTGGGCCGACTTCGCCCAGCGCCCGCGCTTTGCCATCGGGCCGCCGCAGACCCCGCCCGGTGGCGGCGCCTTCGTGACCGCCTTCTACCCGATGCCCGACGTCACCTCGCCCGCCAGCACGCCCCCCGCCATCGCGGTCGCCGTGGCGGTCGACCTGACCTTCCTGCGCGGGCTGGTGGCCTCGGACCTGACACCGCGGCCCTTCGCGGTGCTGGGCCATGCCGGCGGGCTGCTGGCGATCGGCGGCGCCGAGGGCGGCGGCTGGCTGCCGGCCGACCGCGCGCCGCTGCTGAGCTTCAGCGCGGGTGACATGGTGCTGGTCTCGACCGACGGGATCGAGCGGCGCTTCTTCGTCGTGCCGCTGATCGCCGGCCAGGTCTGGGCGGTCACGGCGGCGCGCGAGCTGGAATTCGGGGCGCTGCTGGGCAGTGCGCAGGGCCTGCTGGTGGTCGCGCCGATCCTGCTGTGGCTGATCGCGGTGATGGTGGCGGCGGGCGCCATCGACCGGCTGGTGACGCGGCATGTGCGCTATCTGGAGCGGGTGACCGCGCGCCTGGGCCGCGGCGAGCTGGACGCCGAGATCGAGCCGCTGGACGGCGCGCCCAGCGAGATCCGCAACCTGGGCGAGGCGATCCGGGTCATGGCGCGCAATCTGGCCGAGCGCGAGGCGGCGTTGCAGGAGATGGTGGCGGCGCAGAAATCGCTGCTGCTCGAGGTCCATCACCGGGTGAAGAACAACCTGCAGATGGTGTCGAGCCTGATGAACATGCAGCTTCGCCGGTCCGAGAGCGAGGCCGAGCGCCGCTCGCTCAGGCTGGTGCAGGACCGCATCCACGGCCTCGCGCTGGTGCATCAGAACCTGTATGCGACCGAGCGGCTCGACTCGATCCCGCTCGACCACCTGCTGCGCGACCTGTGCGAGCATCTGACGACCTCGCTGAAACCGGCGCGGGCGCGCGTGCAGTTCCAGACCGCGCTCGAGCCGATCACCGTGGGCACCGAGATCGCCACGCCGATTGCGCTGTTCATGACCGAGGCGGTGTCGAACATCTTCAAGCACGCGATCGGCCCCGCAGGCGCGACCGTGATCCGCCTTGGGCTGGCGCGCGCGGGCGAAAGTTTCGTGCTGACGCTGGAGAACGACCTGGCGCCGGCGGGGCAGATCGTGCCGGGCGACGAGGCGGGGGGCGCGCCGCTGGACCGGCATTCGGGCCTGGGCGGGCGGCTGATGGAGGGGTTCGCCCGCCAGATCGGCGGCACGCTGACGCGCGAGACGCTGGAGAGCGGGGCCTATCGCGTCACCCTGACCGCGCCGTTGCGCAGCCCGATCGCAACCCCGCCCGGCGCCTTCGAACTGCGCCACCGCGAGGAGACGCCGCGCGCCGCCGAGTAGGCCGCGCGCCGCCGGCCCGGGCTGGCGCGGCGGGGTCGGGCGTCAGAGGCGATAGGCCCGCTCGCGCGGCCCGGCCATCAGCCAGGCGACGAAGCCCGCCAGCGGCACGCCGATCACCAGCGCGGTCCAGAGCATCCTGACCCCGCGCCGCTCGCCCGATCCCAGGATCGCGACCAGCGCCCAGGCGTCCATCGCGATCAGGCCAACGGCGCCGAGGCCGATCAGCTCGAGCGGCATGGTGTGCCCTCCGCGATGGCTTCGGGCTTCGACGCGGGGCGCATGTCCGCCGCCGCCGCCATGCCGGCGCCACGACGCGGGGCGCGGCGCGCGGGCATCGCGCGGGCGGCGGTCGGGTGGCAGGGTGCGCATCGGGTCACGCTTCGGTCTCCTCTCAGGCCGGGTTCAGGGGAAACGGCGCGCGGGCGATCGGGTTCCGGCGGACCACACGCCGTCCGGCCGCGTGGCCCGGCGGACACAATCGGGGGTGGAACCCCGACCCGGCGGCGCGCGTTCTCATGGTGGCGCGCCTCGGCGGCCGGATTTCGGGCGGTCGGACGTCGGTGGGCCGAATTTCGGGCGGCCAGTCGTCGGGTGGCCAGACTTCGGGTGGCCAGACTTCGGGCGCCGGGAGTTCAGGCGGCCGGGAGTTCAGGCAGCCGGATTTCGGCTCGCCAGACGCAGCCCGCCCGGCGGCCGCCCGCCACGCCCGTGCGGCGCGGGTCGCCGCGCGCCCGGCCCCGCGTGCCCTCACGGCACGCCGGCCAACTTGGGCCGCCCGCATGCCCGTTACGTCCCTGACCGGAGGACACCATGAAACCGCTGATCCTTGGTTCCGTCGCCGTGCTTGCCGTCGCCGCCGCGCTGTATCTGGGCGGCGTGTTCGACACCCGCGACCCCGGCCCCGCCGAACAGGCGGGCGCGCGCCTCGACGACGCGGCCGAGGCGACCGCCGAGGCGGCGAAGGAGGCGGGCGAGGCCGCCTCAGGCGCCGTGGATGCCGCGGGCGAGGCGGCCAGCGACGCCGCCGGCGAGGTCAAGCGCGCCGTGACCGAGTGACGCCCACGGCCCCCGCGCCCGCCCGTGACGGACCCGGGCGCGGGGGTGCGGGTGGTCGCGCCGGCCCGCCCTGCGCCCGGCCCCCGGGCGTGACGCCGGAGGCCGCGCCCTCAATACGAGCGCGGCATCCCCAGCACGTTCTGCGCCAGATAGGCGAGGATCATGTTCGACGAGATCGGCGCCACCTGGTAGAGCCGCGTCTCGCGCCACTTGCGCTCGACATCGTATTCCTCGGCGAAGCCGAAGCCGCCATGGGCCTGAAGGCAGGCCTCGCCCGCGGCCCAGGACGCCTCGGCGGCCAGATACTTGGCCATGTTCGCCTCGGGCCCGATGCTGCGGCCGGCGTCGAACTCGGCCGCCGCGCGGCGCACCATCAGGTCGGCGGCCTCGGTCTGCGCATAGGCGCGGGCGATCGGGAACTGCACGCCCTGGTTGGCGCCGATCGGCCGGCCGAACACCTCGCGCGCGGAGACATAGGCGGTGGCCTTCTCGATGAACCAGCGCGCGTCGCCGATGCATTCGGCGGCGATCAGCGTGCGCTCGGCGTTCATGCCGTCGAGGACGTAGCGGAAGCCCATCCCCTCCTCGCCGACGAGGTTTTCGGCCGGGATGCGCAGATTGTCGAAGAACACCTCGCAGGACGAATGGTTGACCATCGCCCGGATGGGGCGGATCTCGAGCCCCTGCCCCCGCGCCGCGCGCATGTCGACGATGAAGGTGGACAGCCCCGTGCCCTTCTTCGTCACCTGGTCCTTGGGCGTGGTGCGCGCCAGCAGCAGCATCAGGTCGGAGTATTCGGCCCGGCTGGTCCAGATCTTCTGGCCGTTGATGACGTAAGCATCGCCCTCGCGCACCGCGGTGGTGCGCAGGCTGAGCGTGTCGGTGCCCGAGGTGGGTTCGGTCACGCCGAAGGCCTGGAGGCGGATCTCGCCGCTCGCGATCCTGGGCAGCCATTGCGCCTTCTGCGCCGCCGAGCCGTGGCGCAGGATGGTGCCCATGATATACATCTGCGCGTGGCAGGCGCCCGAATTGCCGCCCGAGCGGTGGATTTCCTCGAGGATCGCGCAGGCGTGGCGCAGGCCCAGGCCCGAGCCGCCGAACGCCTCGGGGATCAGCGCGGCGAGGTAGCCGGCCTCGGTCAGCGCCGCGACGAATTCGGCCGGATAGGCCCGGGCGCGGTCCTTCTCGCGCCAGTAGTCGCCACCGAAGCGGGCGCAAAGCTCGGCCACGCCCTCGCGGATTGCGCGGATCTCGTCGTCGATGTCGGCTGCGCCATGTGCGGTCATCGCGTGTCCCCATGCGGCTGCGTCGGGTCCGGATTACCCGCTCGGGCGGCGGACCGAAAGGGGCGGCATGACGCGGTGCGGGGGCGGCAAAGGTGGGCCGGCGGCCAGCACCCCTGGCCAGGAACCGGCGGCGCGGCAGGCAATGGCGGGCCCCGGACGACGCGCGGCGGCGTCAGGTCTGGTCGTCGCGGCGATGGAGCCGGGCGAACAGGGCGATCAGTTCGGCCATCTCGGGCGTCGCGATCAGCGCCGCCGCCTCGGCCACCGGCAGGATGCGCCGCTGGCGCAGGCGCTTCTCGGGCCAGGTGTCGACGACGCTGCGCACCCGGACCGGGTAGAGTTCGACGTCGATGCTGGCGAGGCCGCGGGGGGTGGCCTTGAGGCTGGTGTAGACGCCGATCGGGCCGGGGGCGGCGTCGCCGATCACGCCCGCCTCCTCCATCAGTTCGCGCGCGGCGGCGGCGGACGGGCTCTCGCCGGCGCCGACCGCGCCCTTGGGGAAGATCCAGCGCCGGGTGCGGCGCGACGTGACCAGGACGAGGTCGAGCCCGCCGTCGCGCTCGACATAGCCGAGCGCGGCCGCCTGCATCCGACCGCTCCTGTCGCTGGAACCCACGCCTGCCTCCGGGGTCGTTGCCCCCTTGCGCGCCCATCAGGGCGTCCGTCGGAGCGGTATGCCCGCCGCGGTGGGCGGGGTCAACCGCGCCATGGCCCGATGGCGTGGCGCGGCCTGTCGCCTGTCCACCCCGCGTGGCGGCATGACAACGCCGATCCGGGCGGCGGCACGGATATCCGCCGCGCCGCGCGCGCCCGCGTGACGGCATCGCCGCCCTCTCCGCG
>JAVVFE010000047.1:0-12938 GCA_032251175.1 Thermohalobaculum sp. | reverse complement strand
ACGACGACGCCCTGCGCCTCGGGGTCGAGCCGCAGTTCGTCGCGCAGCTCGGGCGTGAGCGGCGCGAGCGTGGCGCCGAGGCGGTCCGAGGTGGTGCCGTCATCCTCGCCGCGCTGGGCGGCAGCGAACCGCTCGGCGTCGAGCCGGCCCAGCGACAGGGTCACCGTGCGCTCGTGCCCGTCGCGCAGCACCGTCAGCTTGGCGGTGTCGCCGGGGCGGGCGGCGGCGACCAGCTTGGGCAGGTCGCGGACCTGCTCGATCGGGGCTTCGCCGAAGCCGAGGATCACGTCGCCGCTTTGCAGCTTGCCGTCCGCCGGGCTGCCGCCGATCACGTCCGAAACGATCGCGCCGCGCGGGGCATCGAGGCCGAGCGCATCGGCGATGCCGGGGGTTACCGGCTGGATCGAGACGCCGAGCCAGCCGCGCGCGACCGTGCCCTGGTCGCGAAGCTGCGCCACCACGGTGCTGACCACGTTCGCGGGGATCGCGAAGCCCACGCCGACCGAGCCGCCATTGGGCGAGTAGATGGCCGAGTTGACGCCGATCACCTCGCCCGCGAGGTTCAGCAGCGGCCCGCCCGAGTTGCCGCGGTTGATGGCCGCGTCGGTCTGGATGAAGTCGAGATAGGGCCCGGCCTGGATGTCGCGCGCCAAGGCCGAGACGATGCCGCGGGTGACCGTGCCGCCCAGCCCGAAGGGGTTGCCGACGGCGATGACGTCCTCGCCCACCCGGAGCGCGTCGCTGTCGCCGAGCCCGAGCCGGGGCAGGCCGTCTGCGTCGATCTTGAGCAGGGCGAGGTCGGTCTGCGGGTCGGTGCCGATCACCTCGGCGGTGAATTCGCGCTCGTCGGGGAAGCGAACGGTCACCTTGGCCGCGTCCTCGACGACGTGGTTGTTGGTGACGATGTAGCCGTCGGCTTCGATCACGAAGCCCGAGCCGAGCGAGACGCCGTGCGGCGCGTCCTGCGGGCCGCCGTGCGGGCCGCCTTCGGGCATGCCCGGGAAGGGCATCCCCTCGGGGAGGCCGAAGCGGCGGAAGAACTCCTCGAAGGGCGAGCCCTCGCCGAAGGGCGCGCGGCCGGGGCCGGGCACGGCGGCCGGCGCTTCGGGGGTTGCGAGCACGGTGACGACCGCGGGGCTGACCCGCTCGACCAGATCGGCGATGGCGCCGGGGGGCGTATCGGCGCGGGCGAGCGGGGTCCAGACGATGGCGGCCGCGGCAAGCGCGCCCAGCACGAGCGGCACTGCGGCGCGCTGCGGCCGTGAGGGTCTCATCAGGGACATGAACTTCCTCCATTTCCGGTGGCCCCGGCGGGCGGGGCCTTGGGAGACAAGATGGAGGAGGGGCGTGGCGTGGTCCTTGCCGCAGGATGAAGGATTTTTCATCTTCGCCGGCCCGCGGCAGGGGCGCATGGCGGGGGCGCGGGCGCCCCCGGCCGGCCGTGTCAGGCGGGCTTGCGGGCCCGGAACAGGTGCGGGCAATGCTCGCCGGTGTCGAGCACGATGATCGTCGCGCGCCAGGTGCGGATCTGGCGGTCGATTTCGGCGGGCGACAGCATGGCGTCGAATTCGGCGCGCTCGGGCCCTTCGAGGCGGGCGAGATCGAGGCGCATCTGGTCGCGGAAGAAGGCGTTGCGGTTGTCGAACACGATGTCGGTGAAGCCCGCGTCCTTCAGCGCCTTGGCGTAGCGCGCGGGCGAGGCCATGCCGAAATCGAGGTCTTCGGCCGCGAGATAGGCCTTCATCTCGGGCGTCGGCTCGCCGTCATGGCTGATCAGCCAGTCCGAGGCGGCGATCCAGCCGCCGGGCTTCAGCACCCGGAACGCCTCGCGCGCCAGGAAATCCTTGTCGTGGATGTGGACGATCGAGTCCTTCGAGAACACCACGTCGACCGAGGCGTCGGGCAGCGGCAGGGGCCCCGGCTCGACCTTGCGGATCTCGATGCGCCCCGACAGCCCCGCCTTCGCCACGCGCCGGCGCGCGGTGGCGCAGCCCGGCTCCTCGACGTCGATGCCGATGACATGGCCCGCGCCGAAGGTGCGCGCCAGTTCGACCGTGATGCCGCCGGCGCCGCAGCCGATGTCGAGCACGGTCTTGCCCGCGAGATCGAGGCCGCTGAGCGTGCGCCTGATCTCGTCGAGGCCGCCGGGCGAGAGATAGCCCTCGCCCCAGAGACGTTCGAGGAACGCGATGTGCCGGTCGTCGTAGAGGTCGCCCTCGTGGCTCATGCCTGGTGCTCCGTGTTGGGGCGGTTGATGCCGGCCACGATGCGCTCGCTCGCGCCGGGGAACAGTGCGCCGATCGCCTCGGCGGCATGGCCGATCGCCTCGGCCGGGTCGGGCCAGCCGGGGGCGAGATAGTTCCTGAGCCACAGCCCGTCGGTCACCGCGTCGATGATGACCGCGAGGCTGGTCGCGTCGATCCGGCCGGGCCGCGGGGCGGTGAGTTCGGCCGCGATCGCCTCGAGCGCGCGCAGCCGCTCGCCGTCGTATTCCTCGGAGATCTCGGCATAGAGCGGCTTGGCCGTCGCCTGGCCCCAGAAGGCGTGCCAGACCGCGGTGGCCTGCGGGTTGAACACGACGGGGTCGAAATCGGCGCGCACCACGGCGCAGAGCCGGTCGACCGGGTCGGCCCCCGCCGCCTGGTGCGCGCGGTGCCAGTTCTCGCGGTAGATCTCGTAGTGGTGGCGGAAGGCGGCGGCGAGCAGGCGCTCCTTGCTCTCGAAATAGAACACCGCGACGCCCTGGCTGAGCCCCGCCTCCTTCGAGACGGTGGCGAGCGTCGTCGCCGCAAGCCCGTTGCGCGCCACCGAGCGCAGGGTTGCCTCGATCATCTGGAGACGGCGCCGCGCGGCATTCTCGGCCCGCGGCTTCCTAGGTCGTCCGTTGCCTGCGTCGCCCGCTGATGGCATGCGTGCGCCCCCCGGGGAAATGTCTGCGGGCCACTCAATCACAGCGCCCGGGGCATGCAAGGGGAATCTTTGCGCCGAATCGGAGGTATAATTTATTTGAGTGCTCAAAATAAATATTGCCGATCCTGTCCCGGGCGCGGTAGGGTGTTCGGGCAAGGGCGCAGGTGACGGTCGGATGTCCGGACCCCGCGACCCTCGATGCCAACCGCGCGCCGGGATGCCCGCGCGCCGCCAGTGAAGGAGCTTTGGCCGAGGCCGAAAGCGTGTGTGACCCCCGTGAACTCCGTGACCCCGACGCTGCGCCAGACCGTCTCGCTCGAAAATGTTCAAAAATGGGACAACCGACATGTGTTCCACCCGTGGGACACCGTGGGGGGCGAGGATGCCGACCGGATGATCGCGGCCGAGGGCGACGGCATCTACCTGATCGACGCCGCAGGCCGGCGCTTCATCGACGGCCCCGGCGGCATGTGGAACGTGCAGATCGGCTATGGCCGCGCCGAGATGGCCGAGGCGATCGGGGCCCAGGCGCTCAGGCTTGCCTATCACAGCCCCTGGGCCTTCGCCTCCGAGCCCTCGGCGTTGCTGGCGCGCCGGCTGGCGGCGCTGGCGCCGGGGGATCTGAACACGGTGTTCTTCTCGACCGGCGGGTCCTCGGCGGTGGATACCGCGCTGCGCTTTGCGCAGTTCTACAACAACCTGCGCGGCCAACCCGAGAAGAAGCGGTTCCTGGCGCGCGAGAAGGGCTATCACGGCTCGACCTACCTGGCCGCGAGCGTCACCGCCAAGGAGCGCGACGGCAACCCGCTCGACACCGAAAAGCGGCTGGTCCACTTCCTGCCCAACATCAACCCCTATGTCCGGCCCGAGGGGATGAGCGTCGCGGACTGGTGCGACGCCAAGGTGGCCGAGCTTGAGGCCGCGATCAGCGTCTACGGGGCTGAGACCATCGCCGCCTACATCTCGGAGCCCGTGATGGCCTCGGGCGGGGTGATCGTGCCGCCTGCCGACTACCACCGCCGCACGCGCGAGATCTGCCGGGCGAACGATATCCTGTATATCTCGGACGAGGTGGTGACCGCCTTCGGCCGGCTGGGGCACTGGTTCGCGTCGGAGGAGGTGTTCGGCATCGTCCCCGACATCATCACCTGTGCCAAGGGGCTGACCTCGGGCTACCTGCCGCTGGGGGCGACGCTGATCTCGGACCGGCTGATGGCCGAGATCTGCGCCCATGGCGGCGAGGATGCCGTGTTCAAGAACGGCTACACCTATTCCGGCCACCCGGTCTGCTGCGCCGCGGCGCTGAAGAACATCGAGATCATCGAGCGCGAGGGTCTGCTGGCGCATGTCCGCGAGATCGCGCCGCAGTTCCAGGCGCGCCTCCACGACCTGCGGCGCCACCCCATCGTCGGCGACACCCGCGGCATGGGGCTGGTGGGCTGCGTCGAGGGGCGGCCGGCGCCGGGCATGTCCGAGCGCGACCGCCTGGCCATCGACGCCGAGTTCGGCGCCCGGGTCGATGCCAGATGCGAGGACATGGGCCTGATCGTTCGGCCGCTGATCAACATGTGCGTGTTCTCGCCGCCGCTGATCATCACGCGGCCGCAGATCGACCGGATGTTCGACATCCTCGACACCGCGATCGGGCAGGTCGAGGCCGAGATGATGTGAGGCGCGGCGGCCGCCCGGCACGCGCTTTCACGCGTGAAAGCATGGTTATCTTGTTGATATCAAATAATAATCCATGAATCAGGTGTGCCGCCGCGCGCGCGGCAGGTCGTCGGCGGTGTCGAACCAGGCGATGCGGCTTTCGCACCAGATGTGCTTCAGCGGCGGCATCGCCTCCGGCTCGTCGAGGCAGCCGGTATCGAGCGACACGCCGTCCGCGTCGCGGAAGGCAAGCTGTGAACTGCAGACCGGGCAGAACTCGCGAACACCCCAGTCGGACGAACGCTACGCCGCGGGGTCGCCCGCGACGTAGCGAAACCGCGCCTACGGGAACAACGCCCAACTCTGCACCGGCCCGCCCGAGGATCGCTGGCACATCCGGCAGTGGCGATAGGCCGCGTCGAGCGCCGCGCCTTGGGCCTCGAAGCGGCAGGCGCCGAAGAGACAGCCACCGCGGTGAGTTTCGGCGTCGCCCATCATTCCCTCACCGATTCCGCTCATGCTCGCGCGGCAGGAGGCCGGCACGCTGGCACCGGCCTCATCGCGCGAGCATGGCAGCGGCGGTGCCGTGCTGCCAAGCGTGATCAGATGGGTGCGGGCCGGTCGTGGCCCATCCGTCCCTCGCGACCCCGCCCGGCCATGCCATGGGCGGGCGGCCGCGGCCCCGCGGACGGCTGCGCCGGGGCCGCCGCAGGCTGGAAAATCCTTGTGTCCTGCATCCCCGCCGATACCCTGTTCTCAGGCCATGCAAAACCGGCCGGCGCGGCGTGGTGGCAGTGCAGCCGCAGACCGCGCATCGCTGTGTCAGGGAGTGACCGTCATGACGCCAACCAGCCTTCGCCTTTCCGCCGCGACCATTCTTGCCCTTGCCGCCGCGCCGGCGCTGGGCGCGGATGCGGACCTCGTGATCTTCGACTGGGCGGGCTACGAGGATCCCGAGTTCTACAAGTCCTATTCCGAGAAGCACGGCGATCTCCCGACCTTCTCGTTCTTCAGCGACGAGGAGGAGGCGTTCCAGAAGATGCGTGCGGGCTTTCGCGCCGATCTGGCGCACCCATGCGCGCAGTCGATCGTCAAATGGCGCGAGGCCGGGCTGATCGAGCCGATCAAGACCGAGCTGATCCCGGAATGGCAGAACATCATGCCGAGCTTCCGCGACATGCCGGGCTTCGTGGTCGACGGCAAGGCCTATGTCGTGCCGATGGACTGGGGCGCGACCGGGCTGACCTCGCGCACCGACCTGGTGCCGGCCGAGGACGCGGCCACCCTGCACTCCTTCGCCGATCCGAAGTATCAGGGCCGGGTCTCGATCCCCGACAATGTCGATGACGCCTATGCGCTCGGCTTCCTCGCGGTCGGCGTGAAGGACTGGACCAAGGCGACCGAGGCCGATCTCGCCGCCGCCTCGGATTTCCTGCGCAAGGTGCATCCGAATGTGCGCGCCTATTGGCAGGACGGGGCGGAGCTGGCGCAGCTCATGGGCTCGGGCGAGGTGGTGCTGGCCTGGGCGTGGAACGAGACGCCCACGACGATGCAGGCCGAAGGCCACCCCGTGGCGATGAACCGCGACACCAGGGAGGGGTCGTCGACCTGGGTCTGCGGCTATGTCGATCTGAAGGACGGGCAGGGGTCCGAGGCCAAGGCCTATGACTTCATCAACGCCTGGCTGGAGGCGCGCACCGCGGAATACATCGTCACCGCCTGGGGCTATGGCCATTCGAACGGGGCGGCGATGGCGGCGATCCCGGCCGAGACCCTGAGCGCGCAGGGATTCGACAACTTCGCGGCCTATACCGACCGGACGCTGTGGCAGGCGCCGCTGCCGGCCGCGATGCGCGAGGCGATGATCGCCGAGTTCGAGAAGATCAAGGCGGGTTTCTGACGCCGTGGCGGCCGAATGCTGCCGGAGGGCGGAAATCCCGGCCCGGCAACGCCCGCTTTGGCAGAGCGGTGCGTCGGGCGGGCGCGAGATTGCTTGCGCGCCGAATGGCCTGCCGATAGCTTGCCACGCACCGAGGTCGCCCCGACGCCAGACGTCGCCAAGACCGATCGCGGGCCAAAAAGGGGTCCGGTGATCGTGGCCAGTGCGGATGAGTAACAAGAACGGACAAACCGGAGGAATATCACATATGGAACGTCGTCTTTTCCTGAAGGGCGCCGCCGTCGCCGGCGCTGCCACCACGCTGGCCGCGCCGGCGATCGCACAGTCGAAGATCGACATGGCGATCGTCTCGACCTGGCCGCGCGACTTCCCGGGCCTCGGCACCAGCGCCCAGCGCCTGGCCGCCCGCATCACCGAACTGACCGAAGGCCGCATCACGACCCAGTATTTCGCCGCCGGCGAGCGCGTGGGCGCGTTCGACTCGTTCGACGAGGTCGCCTCGGGCAACGCACAGGCCTATATCGGCGCCGACTACTACTGGAAGGGCAAGCACGCGGGCTGGTCGCCGTTCACCGCCATCCCGTTCGGCCTGACCTATACCGAGATCGACGCTTGGGTGAAGTATGCCGGCGGCCAGGAACTGTGGGACGAGCTTGGCGCCGAATTCGGCATCAAGAACTTCGCCGCGGGCAACACCGGCGTGCAGATGGGCGGCTGGTTCAACAAGGAAATCAACTCGCCCGAGGACATCAAGGGCCTGAAGATGCGCATCCCGGGCCTTGGCGGCGACGTCATCGCCAAGCTGGGCGGCTCGCCGGTCTCGCTGCCGGGCGGCCAGATCTACGAGAACCTGGTGTCGGGCGCGGTCGATGCGACCGAGTGGGTCGGGCCCTGGAACGACTACTTCCTGAAGTTCTACGAGGCGGCCAAATACTACTACTGGCCGGGCATGCACGAGCCGGGCTCGCAGCTCTCGCTTGGCATGAACGCGTCCTGGTGGGGCAAGCTGTCGAAGAACGATCAGGCGATCATCCAGGCGGCCGCCAACGAGGAGAACGCCCGCCAGATGGCCGAGACCAATGCCAACAACGGCGCCTTCCTGACCAAGCTGATCAAGGAAAACGGCGTCGAGCTGCGCGAGTTCAACGACGACGTCTACGAGGCGTTCGGCGAGGCCGCGGCCGAGGTGATCGAGGAGGCGCGCGCGCATTCCGACCTCGCCAAGCGGATTCTCGACAGCCACCTCGCGGCGCGTCAGGACATCGGCGCCTGGACCGCGATCTCGGACGCGGCCTATGTGCAGAAGCGCAACCGCGTTCTGGGCATGTGATCACCGCGCTGCGGTCTGAGCTCGGCTCATGCGGGACGAGGCTTCGGCCTCGTCCCTTTTCTGCAATTGCTTGACGGGGACTGGCGGCATGGCAACGACAGGCGAGCGGGCGGGCGGCTCAGGCACCTTCACGGTGCGGGCATTCGGATGGGCGATGCTGGCGGCGCTGGCGGCGTTCATGGCGAATTCGATCCTGACGATCTGGATGGGCTTCCCGGGCGCTGGCGGGCTGTTGTCGCGCGGCGAGGGCGGCGCGCTCGCCGCGCTGCAACTGGCGATCTATGCCGGTCTGCCGCTGCTCGCGATTGTGCATGTGATGCGCTCGGGCAGCACGACGCTGCGCGCGGATGCAGCGCGCGTCAGCAACTTCAACGCCTTCCTGGTGCGCGCGGCGTTCTGGGTGGTGTTCCTGGTCGGCCTTGGCGACGCGATCCTGTCGTTCCTTCGGGTCGAGGGGATGCTCGACGGCCTTGTCGGTGCCCAGCTTTCGGGTGACCTGGGGCGCGCGCAGTTCCGTGGACCCTGGTTCCACGTGCCGCTGGTGCTGGTCGGCATCGTGATCGGGGCGGTGACGCGCGGCCTGTCGGTGGTCTGGCTCGCGTTCCTGGTGGTCGCGGCCGAGCTGTTCATTGTGATCGCCCGCTTCGTGTTCTCCTATGAGCAGGCCTTCATGGCCGACCTTGTGCGCTTCTGGTATGGCGCGTTGTTCCTGTTCGCCTCGGCCTTCACGCTGATCGAGGACGGGCATGTCCGCGTCGACCTGCTCTATGCCGGGTTCTCGCGCCGCACCAAGGGGCTGGTGAACGGCCTCGGGGCGGTGTTCCTGGGCATGGCGCTGTGCTGGACGATTCTGGTGATCGGTTTTGCCGGCAAGGCCAGTATCATCGCCAGCCCGATCCTGGTGTGGGAGGTCACGCAGGCGGGCTTCGGCATGTATGTGAAGTATTTCATGGCCGGCTTCCTCGGGGTGTTCGCGATCACGATGATGATCCAGTTCGTCGCGCAGATGTTCGACTCGTTCGCCGACCGGCGGGGCGAGCCAGGCGGGCGCGAAACCCATTCCGAGATGATGTAAGACAGCGCCAAGGGACCTCTGACATGGAACTCATCTTCCTTCTGACGCTGATCGCGGTGATGGTGGTGGCGCTGGGCTCGGGCTATCCGGTCGCCTTCGCACTGCCGGGCGCGGCCATCCTGACCGTGGGCCTTGCCGCGGGCGCAGGCTACCTGTTTGCCGGCAACCCGGATGCCTATTTCCACAGCGGCGGCCCCGGCCAGTGGCTGAGCGCCGGCGTCACCAACCTGCGCGGGGTCTACTGGGAGCCCGAACGCGACACGCTGATCGCGATTCCGCTGTTCATCTTCATGGGCATAATGCTCCAGCGGTCGAAGATCGCCGAGGACCTGCTGGTCACCATGGCGCAGTTGTTCGGGCCGATCCCGGGCGGCTTGGGGATTTCGGTGGTGTTCGTCGGCGGCCTGCTGGCGGCGACCACCGGCATCGTCGGCGCCACCGTGGTGGCGATGGGGCTGATCTCGCTGCCGGCGATGATGCGGCACAACTATTCGCAGCCGCTCGCCACCGGCGCAATTGCGGCCTCGGGCACGTTGGGACAGATCATCCCGCCCTCGATCGTGCTCATCATCCTCGCCGACCAGCTTGCCAGCGCGGTCGACCAGGCCGACACTGCGCGCAAGGCGCTCTACAAGCAGAGCACGGGCGAGGTGGCGATGCCCTCGGAATACGGCGTCGTCTCGACCAGCGCCGGCGACATGTTCCTGGGCGCGCTGATGCCGGGCCTGATGCTGGTCGGGCTTTATATCCTGTTCATCCTGATCGTCGCGCTGATCCGGCCGCGGCTGGCGCCGGCGGTGCCCTATGAGGGCAAGTACGACCTGCGTTTCCTGGGCCAGGTGGTGATCACGCTGCTGCCGCCGCTGGCGCTGATCTTCCTCGTGCTGGGCTCGATCATCGGCGGGATCGCGACGGTGAACCAGGCGGGCGCGATCGGGGCGGCGGGCGCCATGATCATGGCGGGCTACCGGCTCGCGCCTGCGGGGCGGATGACATATGTGCCAGCGCTGCTGGCGATCGCCGGGCTTGGGGTGATCGGCTATACGGCCTCGTCCCACGAGATCAACGTCAAGAGCATCACCACCGAGGCCGATGTCGCGGCGATCTGGTCGGCCAGCATCGGCGTGGCGGTTCTGATGGTCGCGCTGATCTGGAGCGGCATCCGCGCCTTTCGCATCGAGAACACGCTCTACGAGGTGATGCTCGACACCGCCAAGACGACCTCGCTGGTCTTCATCATCCTGCTTGGTGCGGCGATGCTGACGGCGGCGTTCCGCGCCTTCGGCGGTGAGGATCTGGTCAAGGACTTCCTGAACGGTATGCCGGGCGGGTTCTGGATGAAGTTCGTCATCGTCATGGCGGTGATCTTCGTGCTCGGCTTCTTCCTCGACTTCATCGAGATCGCCGTGGTCGTGGTGCCGATCGTCTCGCCGATCCTGCTGGCCGACCCCGAGGCGAACGTCACCGCCGTGTGGCTGGGCGTCATGATCGGCCTGAACATCCAGACCTCGTTCCTGACGCCGCCCTTCGGATTCGCGCTGTTCTACCTGCGCGGTGTGGCGCCGGCGGCGATCCGGACGATCCAGATCTACAAGGGCGTGGTGGCCTTCATCGGGCTGCAACTCCTCGCGCTGGTCATCGTTGGTGTCTATCCGCCGCTGGTGAACTATCTGCCGACGCGATCGTCGCTGACCGCCGAGACCGCGCCGCCGCCGCTGAATCCCAAGCTTCAGTACTGCATGGAAAACTATGTCCATGACCAGTTCCAAGCGCGGGGCGATGCGATCCGTGCGGCGATCGACGCGATCGCGGCGACGGACCGCTCGTTCCTGCCGAAAAAGCTTGGCAAGACGTTCGACGAGTCGCTCGAGAGCGCGCGCGAGAGCTTTGCGTTGATGAGCGAGATCAAGGCGGTGGAGCAGCGCCTCGATGCCGGGGCGCCGGCCTACCGGCCGCTGCACCGGCTGGTGCGCCGGATCGAGCACGACATCACCAATGTCGACGAGCAGCTCGCAATCCTGCGCACCCGGATCGAACGCTCGCGCGAGGAGACCCCGGCGATCGAGCGGACGCGGGCGCGCATCATCGAGCTCGAGGCCGAGCGCGCCGCGCTGCTCGCGGGTATCCCGGTGGACTGGGAGCCGGCGCACACCGCCTACAACGCCATCACCAAGGACGACCGCACCGCGCGCAACGCCTATCGGCGCGCGGTCGATGCGGCCTACAAGCCGGTGCTGGAACTGCGGGCCATCCTGGGTGCCACCGCGGCGCTCGAGACGCTGCGGGCGCCGCTCGAGCAGCTCGCCGCCGATCTGCCGGGCCTGAGCCCCGAGGATGCCGAGGCCCGGTTCAAGGCCGAGGAGGCGGTGGTCGGTGCGGTCGAGGGCGCGGGCGAGATCCGCGCGCGGTTGTCGGAGGCGCGGCGCGCGATCCGCGGCAGGTCGCCCGATCCGGCGAAGGCGCTTCAGCTCGTGCAGGACGCCATCGCCGAATTCGAGGCCGAGGTCGCCTGGCGAAGCCGCGCACAGGCCGAGTTCGTGCCGGCGCTGGAGCGCTACAACGAGGCGATCAAGGACACGATCGGGCTGCGGAACCAGCCGCGATTGCCGCATGACCAGGCGCTCTATGTCGCTGCCTGCAACGCGGTCCATCGCGACATCTCGCTGAGCTTCTGAACTGGGGCGCGCGGTCCGGTAAGGGCCGCGCGCGGCCCCCGCCGGGAGGCGGTCAAGGGCGATCTCCGCAGCCGAGGCAACAGCAAAAGGCCGGTCCAAGGGACCGGCCTTTTTTGCTTGTCTATCAAGCGGTTATCTGGAGCGGGCGATGGGATTCGAACCCACGACCCCAACCTTGGCAAGGTTGTGCTCTACCCCTGAGCTACACCCGCGTTTCCAGAGTGGCGGGGTTATTGCAGATTCGATCTGGGGGCGCAAGGACGATTTGCGACCCCCGTCAGCCCCGGGCCGCTGCTGCGCCGCTGTCCGGCAGGGGCCGGCAGGCGCGCCGGTGCGGGTCGCATCGCGGCGTCGGTCGCGGGCTAGGGCGGCGGGGTGCCCGCGGGCGCGCCGGCAGGCCCCCAACGCCGCGCCGTTTACCCGCTGGCAACCGCGCGCCGCCATGCTGAGGCATCTGCGGCAGAGGGGCATTTCAGCAGATGACAGAGACCAGTGACATTGGATTGCGCGGGCAGAGCTTTGCCGAGGCCCTGCGCCTGGCCGACCGCGCGCTCGAGCTTGCGCGCCAGCATGCGATCCCGCCGGTTCCGGCCGCCTTCGAGGTGTGGTTCACCTATGCGGGCGGGCTGAACCCGACCATCCGCGACCGGATCGACCGGGCATTGGGCACCGCCGGCACGGTGCCTGCCGCGCTGATCCACCGGCTGCACGACGAATGCCTGTCGCCGCAGGCGGTGGGCTCGGGGGTGGCGCGCATCGGCGACAAGATGGACGGCGAGATCGCCCAGGCGATCGACCTGATCGAGGACGGCATGGCGGCGAGCGACGCCTACGCCGCCGCCGTCCGGCGCATCGACGCCGCCATCGGCCCCGGCACCGCCGGGCCGGACCTGCGGCGCCAGATCGCCCTGCTGCACGACGCGAACCGCACCCATGCCGAGACGGTCTCGCGGTTCAGCGACCGGGTGATGGCGCTGCGCGTGCAGTTCACCACGATGCAGAAGGAACTGCGCGAGCTGCGCCAGAGCGTGCTGATCGACCACCCCACCCAATTGGTCAACCGCCGCCATTTCGACGAGGCGCTGGACGGGGCGATCGCCCGCGCGCGGCGCGACCGCAAGCCGCTTGCGCTGATCCTGGTCGACCTCGACCATTTCCGCGCCTTCAACGATCGGTGGGGCAAGGCGACCGGCGATCAGGTGGTGGTCCGCGTCGCCGAGGCGATGCGCCAGACGCTGCGCGAGGGCGATCTGCCCGCCCGCTTCGGCGGCAACGAATTCGCGCTGATCCTGCCGGCCACCACGCTCGAGACCGCCCGCTCGGTCGCCGAGGTGCTGCGCCAGCAGATCGGCCGCCTGCAACTGGTGCGGGCGGGCAGCCGAGAGAAGGTGGCGAGCG
>JAVVFE010000046.1:0-13021 GCA_032251175.1 Thermohalobaculum sp. | reverse complement strand
CTGCGCCCTGCCCCCGAGCCGGGGCCTCGCACCGCACCGCTGACCACGCGAGGCGCGCGCGCAGCACAGTCAGGTCGGCATGAGCCGGACTTAAGGAAAACGGGTATGACGCGCTTCAGCGCCGCGCCGCCATCATCGCGAGCCGGATCAGGCAGCGTTCGACCAGCGCCCGGTCGGGCCGCGATCCGGCCGAGCGCAGCGTGCGGTCAGTTTCCTGGATCAGCCGCAGCGCCGCCTCGGCCCGCGCCTGCGGCCAGAGGGCTGCCTGGCGCTGCATCGCCGTGCGCCGCGGCCCGAACAGCGGCGGCCGCAGTCGGCCAAGGGCCGCTTCGATCCCGTCGGGCGCGCTGACCAGCGCCAGGATCTGGCGAAACTGTCGCCCCGCCGCCAGCATCGTCTGCACCGGCGAGGCGCCGCCCGCCGCCACGCGCCCCAGCAGCGGCACCACCGCGTCCGCCTTGCCCGCCATCACCGCCGCGATCAGGCCGTCAAGCTCGGCCTCGGCCGCGGGCGGAAGCAATGCCAAAACCGCTTTCGCGTCCAGTGGGCGTTCCGCTGTCGCTCCGAACAATACAATCTTTTCAATAGTTTGCGCAATCTGTGCCCGATCGGTCTCGGCCACCGCGCCCGCCAGCGCCGCCTCGGCTTCGGCCGTCAGCCCGGCTGTCAGCCCCGCCCGGCGCAGCATCGCGCCAAGCTCGGCGGGGTCCGGCGGATCGGGGTAGAGCCCGCAGCTCGCCACCCTCCGGCTCGCCTCGAACAGCTTGCGCAAGGCCGAGCGTGCCGCCAGCCCGCCCGCCTCGACCACCAGGAAGGCATCGTCGGGCGCCGCCGTGGCAAGGGCCGCCTCGACCGCCGGGGCGATCTCGTCGCGCGCGCCGTCGACCAGAACGACGCGCCGGCCCGGGAAGAAGCCCCGCGCCCGCACCGCCTCGTCGAGCGCGGCGGGATCCTTCCTCAGCCCGGCGCCGTCCAGCCGCGTGACCCGCAGGTCGTCGCCCTCGGACAGCCGCGCCACCAGCGCGCGCCGCGCCGCCGACACGCTGGCTGCATCGGGCCCATACAGCAGCGCCCCCGCCAGCCGCAGGTCGGGCGCGTCGCAGAACCGCAGGCTGTCGCGGCCCGAGAGCTTCACGTCACGACTGCGCCGCCGTCTCGATCTGGTCGGCCTGTGCCTGGATCCGGCGGGCGATCCGCTCGCCCACATCCGCCGCCAGCCGCCGCTCGATATCGCGCTTGGTGGTGCGCGAGGCATAGAGCGAGGCGGTCGAATCGTAGCCCGACTCCGTCAGGATCCGATCCTCGAGCACCGGCTCGGAGACGCCGCGCCGATACAGGCGGAAATCGGCCACCGCGCGCACCCGCAGCCGGGTGATGGTGTTGTCCTGCGCCACCAGCAGGCCCGACTCGGTCAGGGAGTGCCTGACCTCCAGCCGGTAGTCGGGCTCGTGCGGTGCGCCGAGGCGTGCCTCCAGCGTGTCGCGCAGGTAAAAGCTGAACCGGTCGCTGGTCTCGGGCAGGGCGATCCGCCCGCGCAGCTTCGCCGCCCCGGTGCCCTCGGCCAGCATCGGCCGGAAGCAGCCGGGCAGCAGCGCGAGCACCGCGCCCAGTGCGAGAAACTGTCTGCGGTCAGATGACGACATTGACGATCCGCCCCGGCACCACGATCACCTTCTTTGGCGAGCGGCCCTCAAGGTAACGCTGAACGTCGGGCAGCGCGAGCGCCAATCCCTCGATGGTCGGCGCATCCGTCTCGCGCGCGACCTCGACCTCGCCACGCTTCTTGCCGTTGACCTGCACCGGCAGCACGAGCCGCTCGTCGCGCGCAAGGCCCGGGTCCGCCACCGGCCACAGCGTGTCGACCAGCGGCGTCGCATGGCCGAGTGCTGCCCACATCTCCTCGGCGAAATGCGGGGTCATCGGCGTCATCAGGCGGGCGAGCGTCTCGAACGCCTCGCGCCGGGCGAAAAGATAGTCCTCCGTGACATCTGCCTCCTTCGAGATTGCATTCACGAAGGTGTAGATCTCGGCAACCGCCTTGTTAAACGCAAAGCCCTCGATGCTGCGCGTAACGTTCAGCATCGTCTTGTGGGTCGTCTGGCGAAGCGTTGCTGCCATGGGAAGGATCATCTCGGGCACCGGCGTTCCCACCGGGCAGAGCTCAGCTTCTTTCATCATCCGCCAGATGCGTTGCAGGAAGCGCCAGGCCCCTTCCACGCCGGCGGTGGTCCATTCCACGTCGCGCTCGGGCGGGCTGTCCGACAGCATGAACCAGCGGGCCGTGTCGGCGCCGAACTGCTCGATGATCGCCTCGGGGTCGATGACGTTCTTCTTCGACTTCGACATCTTGATCGACGGGCCGATCTCGACCGGCTCGCCGGTGGCGATCAGGTGCGCGCCCTCGGCGGTGCGTTCCACCTCCTCGGGCAGGCGCCAGACCCGGCGGCCGTCGGCGCCCGCGGTCGCATAGGTCTCGTGCGTCACCATGCCTTGGGTGAACAGCGCCTCGAACGGCTCGATCGCGCTTTCCGGCAGGTGCCCGGTGCGCTGCATCGCCCGCGCGAAGAACCGCGAATACAGCAGATGCAGGATCGCATGCTCGATGCCGCCGATATACTGGTCGACGTTCATCCAGTAGCCGACATCCTCGGCCACCGTGGGGGTCGCTGCGTGCGGCGCGGTGAAGCGCGCGTAATACCAGGACGAATCGACGAAAGTGTCCATCGTGTCGGTCTCGCGCCGCGCCCGGGCGCCGCAGGACGGGCAGGCCACGTCGCGCCAGGTCGGGTGGCGGTCCAGCGGGTTGCCGGGGCGGTCGAACTCGACATCCTCGGGCAGGCGCACCGGCAGGTCGGCCTTGGGCACCGGCACCACGCCGCAGGCCGCGCAGTGGACCACCGGGATCGGGCAGCCCCAATAGCGTTGCCGGCTGATCCCCCAATCGCGCAGGCGGTAGTTCTCGACGCCGCGGCCGTAGCCATTGGCCTCGGCGTGCCGGATGGCCGCCTCGACCGCTGCCTCGCCAGTCTGGATCTCGTCGCCGGCAAAACCGCGGACATAGCGCACCGGCTCGGATTTCAACGGCACATAGGCCTCGTTGCCCACCGCCGCGCCGCCCTCGCGCGGCATGAACACGTCCTCGACCGGCAGGCCGTATTTCCGAGCGAAATCAAGGTCGCGCTGGTCATGCGCCGGGCAGCCGAAGATCGCCCCCGTGCCGTAGTCCATCAGGATGAAGTTGGCGATCCAGACCGGCATCTCCCATGTCGGGTCCAGCGGGTGAACCACCCGGATGCCGGTGTCGACGCCCTTCTTCTCGGCGGTTTCCAGCGCCTCCTCCGAGGTGCCGACCCGCCGGCACTCGGCGCAGAACTCGGCGATCGCGGGGTTGCCCGCCTCCAGCGCCTTCGCCAGCGGGTGATCGGGCGAGATGGCGGCAAAGCTCGCGCCCAGCAGCGTGTCGGGCCGGGTGGAGTAGACCTCCAGCCGACCGAATCCCGCCGGCGCGCCCCTGGTCTCGAAGGCGAATTGCAATCCGCGGCTCTTGCCGATCCAGTTGCGCTGCATCAGCCGCACCTTCTCGGGCCACTTGTGCAGCCCGTCGATCGCGCTCAGCAACTCGTCCGCCATGTCGGCGATGCGGAAGAACCACTGCGTCAGCTCGCGCCGCTCGACGGGCGCGCCCGACCGCCAGCCGCAGCCCTCGATCACCTGCTCGTTGGCCAGCACGGTCTGGTCGACCGGGTCCCAGTTGACCACCGACGACTTGCGATACACCAGCCCCGCCGCCAGCATGTCGAGGAACATTGCCTGCTGCTGCGCATAATAGTCCGGGTCGCAGGTGGCGATCTCGCGCGACCAGTCCAGGCTCAGCCCCATCGCCTTCAACTGCGTGCGCATCGCCGCGATGTTCTGATAGGTCCATTCGCCGGGATGCACGCGCCGCTCCATGGCGGCGTTCTCGGCCGGCATGCCGAAGGCGTCCCAGCCCATCGGGTGCAGCACATTATACCCCTGCGCGCGCTTGAAACGGGCGATCACGTCGCCCATGGCATAGTTGCGCACATGCCCCATGTGGATGCGCCCCGAGGGATAGGGGAACATCTCCAGCACATAATACTTCGGCCGCGCCGGGTCGCGCTCGACCCGGAAGGCGCCGCGCTCCTCCCAGATCCGCTGCCATTTCGGTTCCGCTTCGCGGGCGTTGTAGCGCGACATCGGCGCGATCCCTCATTCCCGGACATGAAAAGCCGCGCCCGTCATACGAGGGGCGCGGCGGGAATTCAACGGATGGTGCGCCCGGGCCCGCCCGGCGGTCAGCCCGAAACCGGGGTCCCGTCGGCGGCAAGCCGGATCTGGCGCGCGCGGGTCAGGATCGCGTCCTCCAGCTTGCGCGAGGTCTCGGGGTTCACCTCGGCCGAGACCCAGGCGCCGGCCTCGGTCATGCGCTCGCGGAACACCGCCACCTTGATCGAGCTGGCCGACAGGTCCGAGTTCAGCAGATAGGCGGTCACCTTGAACCGCTCGCCCTCGGCCTCGGGCGTTGCGCCCCAGTCGGTTGCGATCACCCCGGTGAACGGGTCGGTCGAGGCCAGCGGCAGGAACGACAGCGTGTCGAGCGACGCCTGCCACAGGAACTTGTTGACCGGGATCGCGCCCTTGCGGTCGGTTTCCTTGCCGCCGAAGATCGTGTCCAGCGTGTTGACGCTCACACCCCCCTCGCCGAACACCGAGTCCTCGCGGCTTGGGTCATAGCTCTGCGGCGATCCCTTCGGTCCGCTGTAGGGCTCGGGCGCAAGCTCGCCTTCGCCCGCGCCACAGCCGGCCAGCGCGAGCGCGGCGCCGAACGCCAGAGTGATTGCCAGGCTCTGCCTCATCCTGCCCCCGAGATTTGTTGCCGCAGCCGGCCCCGGTGCCGGGACCACGGTGCGCCGCATCACGTCGTCCGCATGCCCGGAACGCGCCGCGCCGTCTCTAGCATACCCCACCCGGCCTGCCTAGACGCCCCGCCGCAGGCTTGTTGCCAAAATGCACCGCAGTGCGCCGCGTGCATCCGGGCACGATCACATCCGGTTGACGGACGGGGCGCCCCGGTTGAGAACAACAGCGTGGGGCAGGCGAGCCTCCTGACAACTGCGGTGAGGTCCACCTCGCCGACTCTGATTCTGAAACACACGTGTGGAATCGAAAGAGGGACACAATGAAGAAAGTACTCCTCAGCACCAGCGCGATCGCGCTTGCCGGTGCGTTTGCGTCGTCCGCCTCGGCGGCCGACTGGAATGTGCGCGTCGGCGGTTACATGGAGCAGTATGTCGCCTATGCCGACTCGAACGTCGATGGCATCTCGGGCGAGGAGTTCGGCGGCGTCGACTCCAAGCAGGACAACGAAATCTGGTTCATCCCGTCGATCACGCTCGACAACGGCATCAAGTTCGGCGCCAACGTCCAGCTCGAAGGTCTGACCGGCTCCGACCAGATCGACGAATCCTACATGTTCATCCAGGGCGCGTTCGGCGAGGTTCTGCTCGGCTCCGAGAACTCGGCCGGCTACAAGATGCAATACGCCGCGCCCGACGTGAGCTTCATCAACGTCAACTCGGGCTCGACCACCGCCTTCATCCCGTTCTCGGGCACGGCCACTGGCCGTGGCACCACCGTCAACGTCGGTGACGACCTGTTCCGTGGCACGCTGTTCACGACCTATCTCGAGAACGACCGCATCAACGACGCGCAGCGCATCACCTACTTCACCCCGCGCTTCGCCGGCTTCCAGGTCGGTGCGTCCTATGCCCGCGACGGCCAGCAGGACAGCAACGCCCAGGTCAACCTCGACGGCACCGTCGGCGACTATGTCGACCTCGGCGCCAACTACGTCAACTCGTTCGGCGATTTCGACGTGGCGCTGTCGGCCCGCTGGGGCAAGGGGTTCAACGAATCGGCGGCCGATCCCGAGGTCTACGGCTTCGGCGCCAACCTCGGCTTCGCCGGCGTGACCGTTGGTGGTTCGTGGGCCGAGCAGAACGACTCGACCGACAACAACTCCGACGGCGTTGCTTGGGATGCCGGCGTCAGCTACGAGACCGGCCCCTGGGGCTTCTCGTTCACCTACTTCAACGGTGAGAACACCGACGACGAGAACGCCGCCCTCGGCGCCGACGAGGAAAACCAGCAGTATCTGCTGGCCGCGAAGTACACCCTCGCCAAGGGCGTCGACCTGCACGGCTACGCCGCCTATGTCGACTTCGAGGAAGACCTCGGCGACGGCGGCCTCGGCACCGCGGGCAACGACGTCGATGGCTTCATCATCGGCACCGGCGTCAAGATCAGCTTCTGATCCTCGCGTCACGACCGATCCGATCGGGAGAGGGGGGCCTTGTGCCCCCCTCTTCTCTTTCGCTATAGGCAGTCGCACATCCCGTTCGCCGAGATCGCAGGAGCACGCGGCTCATGCCGAAGAAGAACATCGTCTGGCTGGCCTCCTATCCCAAGTCCGGCAACACCTGGACCCGGATCTTCCTCGCCAACTATGTGTTCGCGACCGACACGGCCCTGCCGATCAACCAGGTCCACCGGCTCGGCATCGGCGATTCGGTGACCAAATCCTACGAGATCGTCGCCAAGGGCCCGTTCGACGCCGCCAACCACCAGCAATCGCTGGCGCTGCGCGGCAAGGTGCTGCGCGCCATCGTCGCCAACGATGCCGACATCAACTTCGTCAAGACCCACTGCATCCGCGACAAGGCGCTCGGCGTCGAGTTGATCCCCGCGCAACTGACCCGCAGCGCGGTCTACATCATCCGCAACCCGCTCGACATGGTCGTCTCCTACGCCCGCCACTACGGCAAGACGCTCGAGGAGGCGGCGCGCAACATCGGCCGCGCCGACAACACCACCGCGGGCGGCCGCGAGTCGGTCAATCAGTATCTCGGCAACTGGTCGCGCCATGTCCGCTCGTGGACCCGCACGCGCGACTTCCCGGTGCATGCGATGCGCTACGAGGACATGCTGGCCGACCCCCAGGCCGCCTTCGCCGACCTCGTGCGCCATCTCGGCCTCACGCTCGACCAGGACAGGCTCGACCGCTCGATCCGCTTTTCCTCGTTTGACGAGGTCAGCCGGCAGGAATCGAACGAGCCTTTCATCGAGCGGTCGGGCAATTCCGAGCGATTCTTTCACACCGGCAAGGCCGGCCAGTGGCAGGACGCGCTGCCGCCGGCGGCGATCGACCTGATCCGCCGCGAGCACCACGACGTGATGGCCGAATTCGGCTATCTCTGAGCGCGGCCCCCCACAGCGAGAGAACCGGGACCCCATGCAATCGGCTCAGCGCATCATCTGGCTCGCCTCGTTCCCCAAGTCGGGCAACACCTGGACGCGCAGCTTCCTCGCCAACTACTTCGCGCCGAAGGGCGAAACGCTCGACATCAACTCGCTGCGCCGCTTCACCACCGCCGATGTGCGGCAGGATTTCTTCGACCGCGCCCGGGGCGGCCCGTTCGAGTCGCGCGACTTCGACGACTGGCTGGTGACCCGCCAGGCGGCGCTCCGGCTGATCGCCCTGTCCAAGCCGACGCCGCATTTCGTCAAGACCCACTCGCGCATCGACCGCATCGGCGGCCACGACCTGATCCCGCC
Organism: Thermohalobaculum sp.; assembly: GCA_032251175.1. Classification (GTDB taxonomy): domain Bacteria; phylum Pseudomonadota; class Alphaproteobacteria; order Rhodobacterales; family Rhodobacteraceae; genus Thermohalobaculum. The sequence goes on along the minus strand of JAVVFE010000046.1, from coordinate 5,386 downwards.
CGCGCTGACCGCCGCCGCGGTCTACATCATCCGCAACCCGTTCGACGTCGCCCCCTCGCTGGCGCGGCATCTCAGCCTCAGCCTCGACCGCACCATCGACCGGATGCTCGACCCCGAGGCGCTCAACGCCACGCCGACGCGGATCTTCGAGGCGATCGGCCGCTGGGACATCCATGTGCAAAGCTGGGTCGGCGCGCCGGGCCTCGCCCGCCATGTGATGCGCTACGAGGACATGGTGGACGACCCCGAGCGAGCGTTCCGCGGCCTGCTCGGCTTCCTGCGCGCGCCGGTGCATGACGGCCAGCTCCGCCGCGCGATCCGCACCGTCTCGTTCGACGCGCTGCGCAAGCAGGAGGAGCAGGCCGGCTTCATCGAGCGCCCGCCCGGCATGGAGCGGTTCTTCGCCCGCGGCCGCGCCGGCGGCTGGCGCGAGGACCTCACCCCCGCCCAGGTCGCCCGCCTGCGCGACGCGTTCCTGCCGACGCTCACCGCCTGGTATCCCGAGCTGCTCGAGGAAACCGCGGCCTTCGCGGCCGGCGCATGAGCGCGCTCGCCGACATCCGCGCGCGCATCTCCGCCGCCGCCCGCGCCGCCGGGCGCGACCCTGCCGCGATCACGCTGGTCGCGGTCTCGAAGGTCCAGCCGGCCGAACGCATCGAGGCCGTGCTCGCCGAGGGCCACCGCGTGTTCGGCGAGAACCGGGTGCAGGAGGCGGCGTCGCGCTGGCCGGCGCTGCGCGACCGCTTCCCGGGGGTCGAGCTGCACCTGATCGGCCCGCTCCAGTCCAACAAGGTCCGCCAGGCGGTCGCCCTGTTCGACGTGATCCAGTCGGTCGACCGCGCGAAACTCGCCCGCCGCCTCGCCGACGCGATGGCCGAAACCGGGCGCCACCTGCCGGTCTTCGTCCAGGTCAACACCGGCGCCGAGCCGCAGAAGGCGGGCTGCCTGCCCGCGGACACCGAGGCGCTGGTGGCCGACTGCCGCGCCGCAGGCCTCGAGGTGCGCGGCCTGATGTGCATCCCGCCGGCCGACGAGCCGCCCGCCCCCCACTTCGCCCGCCTCGCCGATCTGGCGGCGCGCTGCGGCCTCGGCGCGCTCTCGATGGGCATGAGCGGCGATTTCGAGACGGCGGTGGCCCACGGCGCCACCCATGTCCGGGTCGGCTCGGCGCTGTTCGGCGCCCGCGACCACGACTGACCCCCAAGACTGACCCCCACGACCAACCCCCGCCGGTCCGGGCAAAAAGAAACCCGGAACGCCCTCCTGACATGCGTTCCGGGTCAAGTCGGAGGCGCGCAAAAGCCTGCGCGCCTCAGGGGATCGTTGCGGCGCTCACACGAACTGCGAGCCCTTGCCGAATTCGGGATAGGCCTCCATGCCCAGCTCGGCGCTGTCCAGCCCGGCCTGTTCCTCCTCGGCGCTGACCCGGATCCCGAGCGTGGCCTTGAGCGCCAGCCACAGCACCAGCGAGGCACCGAAGACGAACACGCCCACGATCGCGATCGAGGCGAGCTGGCCGAACACCGTCGCATCGTCGTTCGACAGAACCACCGCCAGCGTGCCCCAGATGCCGCAGACCAGATGCACCGGGATGGCGCCGACCACGTCGTCGATCTTCAGCCGGTCCAGCATCGGCACCGCCAGCACCACCAGCACGCCGCCGATGCCGCCGATCAGCGTGGCCAGGCCCAGCGAGGGCTGTAGCGGCTCGGCGGTGATCGAGACCAGCCCCGCCAGCGCGCCGTTCAGCACCATCGTCAGGTCGACCTTGCCATACAGCAGTTGCGTCGTGATCAGCGCCGCCAGCGCGCCCCCCGCGGCGGCGGTGTTGGTGTTGGCGAAGATCCGGCTGATGTCGGTGACGTTCCCGGCCGAGTTCATGTAGAGTTGCGAGCCGCCGTTGAAACCGAACCAGCCCAGCCACAGGATCATGGTGCCGAGCGTGGCGAGCGTCAGGTTCGAGCCCGGCATCGGCGTGACCCGGCCGTCCTTGTACTTGCCGAGGCGCGCGCCCAGCACCAGCGCACCCGCCAGCGCCGCCCAGCCGCCGACCGAATGCACGATGGTCGAGCCCGCGAAATCCTGGAAGTTGAACACTTCGGCGAGGAAGCCGCCGCCCCATTTCCACGACCCGACGATCGGATAGATCACGCCCGTCAGCCCGACGATGAAGGCCAGGAACGGCCACAGCCTGATCCGCTCGGCCAGCGCGCCCGACACGATCGACGCGGTGGTGGCGCAAAACACGAGCTGGAAGAAGAAATCCGACCCGACCGAGGCATAGCTCAGATCGACCGCATCCGCGCCCACCCCCGGATCCTGCAACACCGCCATCGCGAGGTTGCCAATATAACCCGGAATGATCCACGCATCGGGATAGGCACCGTCCGCCGGCGCGCCCGGATACATCAGGTTGTAGCCGATGACGTAGAACATCAGCGCGCTGATCGAATACAGCGCGACGTTCTTCAGGCACTGCATCGCCACGTTCTTGCTGCGCACCAGCCCCGCTTCCAGCATCGCGAAGCCCGCCGCCATGAACATGACGAGGAACCCCGTCACCAGGAACATGAAGGTGGTGAAGATATACCCGACCTCGGGCGGCACGCCCCTGGCGGTTTCCAGAACCACGACGGCCTCGGCCACCGCGGTGGTGTCCTGGGCCATGGCCGGCAGCGCCGCAAGAAGCGCCGCAAGACCTGCCCCGGCAAGAACTGACGATGTCTTCATGGGATTTCTCAAGCCTCTCTCTGATTGCGGCACGCTCACAGCGCGTCGTCGTTGCGTTCGTCGGTGCGCACGCGCACGGCCGCCTCGACATTGAGGACGAAGATCTTGCCGTCGCCGATCTTGCCGGTCCGCGCGGTCGCGGCGATCGTCTCGACGATGCGCTCGACATGGTCGTCGGGCGCGACGATCTCGATCTTGATCTTCGGCACGAAGTTCACGACGTATTCGGCGCCGCGATAGATTTCGGTATGCCCGCTCTGGCGGCCATAGCCCTTCACTTCCGAGACCATCAGCCCCTGCACGCCAATCCCGGTCAGCGCCTCGCGGACCTCCTCGAGCTTGAAGGGCTTGATGACGGCAATGATGAGTTTCATCTCTCTCCCCACCTCCAGCGTGACCGCGCGGATCACTCGGGAGACGCCCTTTCAAGAGCCGTGCCAGTTTCGCGGCACGGTGCCTAAGACCTTGCGGTGCCGGCCAGATCACCGCAAACGCGCCACGCTGCGCTGCACCAAATGCCTGTAATGTCGGCAATCCCTCGATCTTGCACAACAAATGACCAAATATTAGGCAAACCCGTGTGCCGCGCCGCCGCCGGTCACAAACTGACCCGACCATGCCCCGCCTGCACTGGCGCCCGACGCCGCAACGCAATATCTAGGGAGCAGTCCGGCCAGAGACCGGGGGAGACGTGGCAGCGCACGGCACAGGCGGGAACCGGCAGACGCCCCGGAAAACGCCGGGGGAAAGGCCCCGCAAGCAACCCGACCCCGCCCTCGGGCCGGTGGGCCGGGCGGTGCGCTTCGTCGTGCTCGGCACGCTCGGGCTGGTCTGGCGCATTGCCTGGCGGCTGGGGCTGGTCGGCGCCACGATCCTCGCGCTCGCCACCGGCTATTACTACACCCAGCTTCCCGCGCCGGGGGTGCTGTTCGACGGGCGCGGCGGCGGCTCGGTCACCATGCTCGACCGCGAGGGCAACGTGTTCGCCTGGCGCGGCGAGCAGTATGGCGGCGAGCTGCGCGCGACCGAGGTCTCGCCCCACCTGATCCATGCCGTCGTCTCGGCCGAAGATCGCCGCTTCTGGGACCATTTCGGCATCGACCCGCGCGGCCTCGCGCGCGCGATGCTCACCAACCTGCGCGCCGGGCGGGTGGTTCAGGGCGGCTCGACGCTGACCCAGCAGGTCGCCAAGAACGTGTTCCTCACCGCCGAGCGCTCGATCGAGCGCAAGCTCAAGGAAGTGCCGATGGCCTTGGCGCTCGAGCTGAAATACGCCAAGGACGACATCCTCTCGATCTATCTCAACCGGGTCTATCTCGGCGCCGGCACCTATGGGTTCGAGGCCGCGAGCCAGCGGTATTTCGGCAAGTCGGCGCGGCTGCTCAGCCCGGCCGAGGCAGCGATGCTGGCGGGGCTGCTGCGCGCGCCGTCGCGCTATGCGCCGACCTCGGACCTCGACCGCGCGCAGGGCCGCGCCAGCGTGATCATCCGGCTGATGGAGGAGGAGGGCTATCTCACCCCCGCCCAGGTGACCGAGGCACTGGCCCGCCCGGCCGAACTCAGCGCCGCGGCGGCCGCGCGCGCGGGCGGTTATTTCGCCGACTGGGTGATGGAGACCGCCCCCGGCTTTCTCGCCAAGGACACCACCGAAGACGTGACCATGGCCACGACCTTCGACCCCGTGGTCCAGCGCCAGGCCGAAGCAGCACTTGCCCGGGTGTTCGCCGAGAAGGTGAAGGAGGGCTCGACCGCGCAGGCCGCCATCGTGGTGATGACCCGTGACGGCGCGGTGCGCGCCATCGTCGGCGGGCGCGAGCAGGGCGCGGGCCAGTTCAACCGCGCAAGCCAGGCATTGCGCCAGACCGGCAGCGCCTTCAAGCCGGTCGTCTATGCCGCGGCCCTCGAAGCCGGCTGGTCGCCCAACGATGTGGTCGAGGACGCGCCGCTCACCATCGGCACCTGGTCGCCGTCGAACTACGACAACCGCTTCCGCGGCCCGATCACGCTGACCGATGCGCTGGCCAACTCGATCAACACCGTCGCCGTGCGCGTCTCGGAACAGGTGGGGCGCGACAAGGTGGCGGCGCTGGCCACCCGCATGGGCATCACCTCGCCGATCGCGCCGGGGCCGGCGGTGGCGCTCGGCACCTCCGAGGCGACGCTGGTCGACATGACCGGCGTGTTCGCCACCATCGCCAATCAGGGCCGCGCAGCACCCCCCTTCGGGATCCGCGAGATCCGGCTGCGCGGCGACGACCTGCCCCTGATGCGGGGCGATGCCGAGACCGGCGCGCCGGTGATCTCGCCGCGCTCGGCCGGGCTTCTCACCTACATGCTGCGCGAGGTGGTCGAGCAGGGCACCGGCCGGCGCGCGCGCCTGCCCGGGCGCGAGGCCGCGGGCAAGACCGGCACCACCCAGGCCGCGCGCGATGCCTGGTTCATCGGCTTCACCGCCGATTACGTGACCGGCGTCTGGATGGGCAACGACGACAACACGCCGCTGACCGGCGTCACCGGCGGCGGCCTGCCGGCCGAAATCTGGCGCGCGACGATGGAGGCGATCCACGACGGCATCGCGCCAAAGCCGCTGTTGATCGAACAGCCGGCGCCCGACAGCACGCGCATCGCCGACACGCTGGGGTTCGGCCGCGGCTCC
>JAVVFE010000045.1:0-13049 GCA_032251175.1 Thermohalobaculum sp. | reverse complement strand
GACTTGCCGCCCCCCGTCGGCATGATCGCCAGCACATCCTCGCCCGCCCGCATCGCATCGACGATCTCGGCCTGCCCGGGCCGGTAGCCGTGAAAGCCGAACACCGTCGCCAGCAGGTCGGGCGCAGCCTTCGCCGCCGCCCCGCTCATTCGCGCCACCACAGCGCAGGCCCCGCCGACCAGCCCCACCAGCCATAGACCGGCGCGCGCGCCGGGCCGCGGACACCGGCCGAATGCGCGATCCGGTCGGTCGGCAGCACGCCGAAGGGCACGACATAGATGCCCGCGCTCAGCACCCGGTCGAGCGCGCGCACCGCGGCGCGGAACTCGTCTTCGCCCACCGCCGCCAGCATCGCGTCGATCGCCGCCTCGACCGCCGGGTCGGCCACGCCCATGTAGTTGCGCGTGCCCGGCATCTCGCGCCCGCCCGCGCCGAAATACAGCCGCTGCTCGGTCCCCGGGCTCAGCGACATCGACCAGCGGTTGGTCACGATGTCATAGTCGTAGTCCTGCCGCCGCATCTGGTATTGCGCCGCATCCACCCGGCGCACCACCAGCTTGACCCCCAGCCGCGCCAGCGCCTGCGACCACAGGCTGGCCAGCGTCTCGTCCTCGGTCGACATCACCAGCACCTCGAGCGCCAGCGGCTGCCCGGCCGCGTTCACCCGCTGCCCGTCGCGCACCTCCCAGCCCGCCGCCTCCAGCAGCCCGGCCGCCGCGCGCAGGTTGCGCCGGTCGCGCCCGGTGCCGTCCGACACCGGCGGGCGCCACCCCGCCTCCAGCGTGCCGGGCGGCAGGCGGTCGGCGAAGGGCGCCAGGATCTCGCGCTCGCGCCCCTCGGCCGGCCCGCCGAACCCCAGCGCCGAGTTGTCGAAATAGGACCGGATCCGCCGCAACTGCCCGCGATACAGCCGCTGGTTCATCCATTCCCAGTCGAACGCCAGCGCCAGCGCCTCGCGCACCCGCCGGTCGTCCAGCGGCGCGCGCCGGGTGTTGAAGACGAAGCCCTCCATCCCCGTCGGCCGGCCATGCGCGATCTCGGTGCGCCGGATGCGGCCCTCCGCGGCGGCGGGAAAGTCGTAGCCCTCGACCCAGCGCACCGGGTCGGCATCGGCGAAGAAGTCGACCGCCCCGGTCTGCACCGCCTGCCACAGCGCATCCGCGTTGCGGAAGAACTCGAAGCGGACTTCGTCGAAATTGTTCAGCCCGCGGTTCACCGCCAGATCCGCGCCCCACCAGTCGGGATCGCGTCGGAAGGTGACCACCCGCCCCGGCTCGTATTCGGCGACGACATAGGGCCCCGAGCCGATCACCGGCTCGAGCCCCGAGGCGGTCAGCTCGCGCCCCTCCCACTGCGCGCGCTTCAAGACCGGGCGCAGGCCCAACAGCAGCGCCAGCTCGCGATTCGGCGCCGAGAACTCGACCCGCAGCCCCCGCTCGCCGGTCTTGCGGATCGCGGCCACCGCATCCCACGCGTTGCGATAGCGCGGATGCCCCTCGCGCCCCAGCGTCTCGAACGACCAGATCACGTCCTCGACCGTCACCGGGCTGCCGTCCGAGAATCGCGCGCCCTCGCGCAGCGTGAAGGCAACCCAGGACCGGTCAAGCGGGGTCTCGACCGTCTCGGCCAGCAGGCCGTAGAGCGTGAAGGGCTCGTCATAGCTGCGCGCCATCAGCGACTCGACGCTCAGCGCCGAGACCGCCCAGGGCGCGCGCCCCTTCAGGATGAACGGGTTCAGGCTGTCGAACCCGCCGAGTTCCCCGAACGTCGCCCGCCCGCCGGCCGGGGCCGCCGGATTGGTGTAGGGAAATGCCGCAAAGCCTTGTTGCAAAGCCGGTTCGCCATGCATCGCGATGGCATGACTGGGCGCCGCCGCCGCCCCCCCGCCAAGCCCTTGCGCGGCCGACAGGAAAACCGCGAAAACCCCTGCTGCAACACGTCTTACAACTGTCATTGAATCCGATGCGAAAACCCCCTTGCCGAGTCGGGCAAGTTTGCGTATCGTAACCTCACTGCTCGATAGGTTTCTTGCCTGTATGAAACCTGCCTCAACACCTGACGCGCCCCCTTCGTGGGGCGCTTTTTTTTGGTGTCCCGGCCTGTCCTGCGCCCTGCCCGTCGCGGTCATTGCCCGGTTTCGCCCTCGCATTTTTGCGTTGCAACATCCTGCCCGCTCCCTCATGTCAGGGGGGGCCGCCCGGCAAGGTGGCCCGGAAGGCAAGCCAAGGTAAAGGGGCAAAGGACATGTCGCTCAAGGGCAAGGTTGCGGTCGTCACCGGGTCGAATTCCGGCATCGGGCTCGGCATCGCCGAGGTGCTGGCCGCGCGCGGCGCAAAGGTCGTGATCAACTCGTTCACCGACCGCCCGGAGGATCACCAGCTCGCTGCCTCGATCGGCGAGACCGCCGGCGCCGAGGTCGTCTACATCCGCGCCGACATGTCGAAGGGCGACGACTGCCGCGCGCTGGTGGCCCAGGCGAAAGCCCGCTTTGGCTCGGTCGACATCCTCGTGAACAACGCCGGCATCCAGCATGTCGAGCGGATCGAGGACTTCCCGCCCGAGAAATGGGACGCGATCATCGCCATCAACCTCACCTCGGCCTTCCACACCACCGCCGTGGCGCTGCCGCTGATGCGCGCGGCCGGCTGGGGGCGGATCGTCAACATCGCCTCGGCGCACGGGCTGACCGCCTCGCCGTTCAAGTCGGCCTATGTCGCGGCCAAGCACGGCATCGTCGGCTTCTCGAAGGTCACCGCGCTCGAGACCGCGGGCGAGGGCATCACCTGCAACGCGGTCTGCCCGGGCTATGTGCTGACCCCGCTGGTCGAGGCCCAGATCCCCGACCAGATGAAGACCCACGACATGGACCGCGAGACCGTGATCCGCGAGGTCATGCTGGCCCGCCAGCCCTCGAAGCAGTTCGCCACCACCGAACAGATCGGCGGCACCGTGGGCTTCCTGTGCTCGGACGACGCCGCCCAGATCACCGGCACCACGATCTCCGTGGACGGCGGCTGGACCGCGCTGTGAGGGTTCATACCAGTTCTCCGTGAGTCCAACTCATGCCGTCCTGACTGTGCTGCCCCGGGCCTGACCCGGGGCCTCGCGTCGTCAGCGGTGCGGTGCGAGGCCCCGGCTCGGGGGCAGGGCGCAGCGGAAGTCCCAGCGATCGGTTCCGATCAATGCAGGCTGGTATCAGGCCCAGCCCGCCAGCACCTCGTCCAGCGTGGCCGCGCGGCGCGGCGCGGGGGGTACGGCCCCGGGAAAGCGCGGCGCGGGCGCCGGGATGGGTGGCGTGCCCGCGATGGTGCCGCGCGCCGCCACATGCGGATGCGCCGGCGCCTCGGCGAGTGACAACACCGACGTGACGCAGGCATCTGTCCCGGCAAACAGCGCCGCCCAGTCGTCCCGGCGCCGCGTCGCGAATCGCGCCGCCAGCGCCTCGGCCAACGCAGGCCAGCGCGTGCGGTCCGACTGGTCCCACTCGGCCGGGTCCAGCCCCACGCCCGCCATCATCGCCCGGAAGAACTGCGGCTCGATGGCGCCGACCGCGACAAAGCCGCCGCAGGCGCAGGCATAGCAGCGGTAGAACGGCGCCGCGCCGTCCAGCAGGTTGTCGCCGCGCCGGTCGCGCCACACGTCGGTGGCCGTCCAGGCATAGATGAAGGCCATCTGGCTCGCCGCCCCGTCGATCATCGCCGCATCGACCACCGGGCCGCGCCCGGTGCGCGCCGCTTCCAACAGCCCGCCCAGCATGCCCAGCGCCGCCAGCATGCCGCCGCCGCCGAAATCGCCCACCAGGTTCAGCGGCGGCACCGGCGGGCGCCCCGCCTCGCCCATCGCATGCAGCGCCCCGGTCAGCGCGATATAGTTGATGTCGTGCCCCGCGGTCTCGGCCAGCGGCCCCGCCTGCCCCCAGCCGGTCACCCGCACATAAGCCAGCCGCCCATTGGCCGCCTGCGCCGCGGCCGGCCCCAGCCCCAGCCGCTCCATCACGCCCGGGCGCAGCCCCTCGATCAGCCCATCGGCGCGCGCGACCAGCGACAGCGCCGCCGCCTGCCCCGCCGCGGCCTTCAGGTCCAGCGTGACGACCCGCTTGCCGCGGTCCATCGCGGCCGCGCCGGTGTCCTCGATCAGCGGGCCGCGGGCGACGGCGGGCCGGGCGATCTTGACGACATCGGCGCCCATGTCGGCCAGCAGCATGCCCGCATAGGGCGCGGGGCCGATCCCCTCGAACTCGACGATGCGGCTGCCCCACAACGGTCCGGCCATGCGCTCCCCCCTCGCGGCATGACGCCAGAGTGTCCGTCCCCCCCGCCGCTGGCAAGGCGCCAGATGCGCGCGGTTGCGCCCCGCCCCATGCGGTATAGGCTGGGCCCCGGAACGCATATCGGGCAGCACGAGCGAGGCACGCATGATCCGGCCGGGACCGCGGAATTCCATCACCGATGTCGCCGGCATCGCCGTCGGCAATGCCGAGGACCGCGCGCTCCTGACCGGTGTGACCGTGATCCTGCCCGACGCCCCCGCCATCGCCGCCGTCGATGTCCGCGGCGGCGGGCCCGGCACGCGCGAGACCGACGCGCTCGGCCCGTTCGGCACGGTCGAGGTGGTCCACGCCATCGCGCTTTCGGGCGGCTCGGCCTACGGCCTCGACGCGGCCGGCGGCGTGATGGACTGGCTGCGCGCGCAGGGCCGCGGCTTTGCCGTGGCGGGCGCGGTGGTGCCCATCGTGCCGGGCGCGATCATCTTCGACCTCGCAACCGGCGGGCCGAAGCACTGGGCAACCCCGCCCTGGTGGCAGCTTGGCCGCGCCGCCACCGCCGCGGCGGGCATGGATTTCGCGCTCGGCAATGCCGGCGCCGGCCTCGGCGCCAAGGCGGGCGGGCTCAAGGGCGGGCTCGGCACCGCGTCCTTCGTGGCCGGCGGGGTCACCGTGGGCGCGCTCGCCGTCGCCAACCCGCTCGGCTCGGTGGTGATGCCGGGCACGCGCACGCCCTGGGCATGGTGGCTGGAACAGGGCGGCGAATGGGGTGGCGTGGCACCGCCCCCGGGCCCGCCCGCCACGCTCGATCACGCCTTTCCGGGCGAGGTGCGGGCGAACACCACGCTCGCGGTGGTCGCCACCGACGCGCGCCTCACGCGGGCCGAGGCCGGGCGCATCGCCACCATGGCGCATGACGGCTTCGCCCGCGCCATCCGCCCGGTGCATGCGCCGCTCGACGGCGACACCGTGTTCGTGCTTGCGACCGGCCGCGCCGGCCCGCCCGCCGATCTCGCGGCGCTCTCGCGCCTCGGCATGCTCGCGGCCGATTGCGTCGCCCGCGCGATCACCCGCGGCGTGGTCGAGGCGGCGCCCCTCGCCGGCCTGCCCGCCTGGCGCGAGCTGCGGTGAGGCGCTACTCCCGCTCGATCAGCGTCACCGACTGTTCGGCCCCGGTGGCGGCGTCGAAGGCGCGCAGCCGCTCGGCCCCCGCGTCATCGCGCGTCGTCAGCAGCACCTGCGCGCCGCCCTGCCCCACGGCGGTGATTGCCTCGCCCGCCGGCAGCACCAGCCGCTCGGCCGCGATCGGCGTGGCCGCGGGCCCAATCGCGCCAAGCCGGATGACAAGCGTCGCCGCAACCGTTACCACGCCCGCGATCAGCACGAAGATCAGTGCGCTGACCATCAGCCTCAGCCGCCGCACCGGCGCGGGCTCGGGCACCTCGTCCTCGGGGTCGTAACGGCGGGCATCAGACATGGACGATCCTCTCGACGACGACGAACCCCTGCCCGGCAGCCCGCCCGCGGGCGGCGGCACGCATCGGCTGACCATCCCGCCCGGCGCCGACGGGTTGCGCCTCGACAAGGCGCTGGCCGAGGCCGCGGCCGACATTGCGGGCCTGTCGCGCTCGCGCATCTCGGACGCCATCGCCGCCGGCCGGGTGCGCGACGCGGGCGGCGCGACCGTCACCGCCGCACGCGTGAAAGTCAAGGCAGGCGCGGTCTACAGCCTCGCCGTCCCGGAACCCGCCCCGGCCCGGCCTCAGCCCGAGGCCATCCCGCTGACCGTGGTCTACGAGGACGCCCATCTCATCGTCATCGACAAGCCCGCCGGCATGGTCGTCCATCCCGCCCCGGGGGCCGAGCGCGGCACGCTGGTGAACGCGCTGCTGGCCCATTGCGGCGCCAGCCTCGCAGGCATCGGCGGCGAGCGGCGCCCCGGCATCGTCCACCGCATCGACAAGGACACCTCGGGCCTGATCGTCGCCGCCAAGACCGAGGCCGCGCTCGCGGGCCTCGCCACCCTGTTCGCGCGCCACGACATCACGCGCGAATACCGTGCGGTGCTGTGGGGCGCGCCCGACCGGGCCGAGCCGCGGCTCACGGGCCTGCCGGGCGTCAGCTTCGAGGACGGCTGGATCCGGATCGAGGCCGCCATCGCCCGCCACCCGGTCGACCGCAAGCGCATGGCGGTGGCGCGCGCCGGCGGGCGCCACGCGGTCACCCGGCTGCGGCTGATCGAGACCTTCGGCGGGCCGCCGTTCGCCAGCCTCGCCGCCTGCCGGCTGGAAACCGGCCGGACGCACCAGATCCGCGTCCACGCCGCCCATGTCGGCCACCCCCTGATCGGCGACCCGGTCTATGGCCGGTCGCGGCGCCTGGCCCCGGCGCAAGCCGACGCGGGAACCCGCGCCGCGCTCGCTGCGTTCCCTCGCCAGGCACTCCATGCCGCGCGTCTGGGCTTTCGCCACCCGATCACCGGGGCGGATCTTTGCTTCGACAGCCCGCTTCCACACGATATCGACACTCTTTTGTGTCATTTGCGCCGGAACGCCGGCGAAAATCGTTGAACAGGCATACGCGCGGGGCCACGACACCCTATGTGGTGAGCCCGAACCGCGCGACGACAACAAGGAGGGACCCATGAGCAGCACCTATTCAGCCCTTCCCGCGCCCTCGCCCGAGCAGGGCATGAGCCGCTACCTGTCCGAGATCCGCAAGTTCCCGATGCTGCATCCGGACGAGGAGTTCATGCTGGCCAAGGCCTGGGTCGACCACGGCGACCGCGAGTCGGCGCACAAGCTGGTGACCTCGCATCTGCGCCTCGCCGCCAAGATCGCGATGGGCTATCGCGGCTATGGCCTGCCGACCGCCGAGGTGGTGTCCGAGGCCAATGTCGGCCTGATGCAGGCGGTCAAGCGGTTCGACCCCGACAAGGGCTTCCGCCTCGCCACCTATGCGATGTGGTGGATCCGCGCCTCGATCCAGGAATACATCCTGCGGTCGTGGTCGATGGTCAAGCTCGGCACCACCGCGGCGCAGAAGAAGTTGTTCTTCAACCTGCGCAAGGCCAAGGGCAAGATCGGCGCGCTCGAGGAAGGCGACATGCGCCCCGAGCACGTCACCAAGATCGCGACCGACCTGGGCGTGACCGAGAACGAGGTGGTGTCGATGAACCGCCGCCTGTCGGGCGGGGGCGACAGCTCGCTGAACGCCACCATCAAGGGCGACGGCGAGGGAACCAGCGAGTGGCAGGACTGGCTGGCCGACGACGATGCCGACCAGGCCGCCCAGTATGCCGAGACGCAGGAGATGGCAGCCCGCCGCGAGCTGCTGATGGAGGCGCTCGAGGCGCTGAACGAGCGCGAGCGCCACATCCTGACCGAGCGGCGCCTCAAGGACGAACCGGTAACCCTCGAAGACCTCTCCAGGGTCTACGACGTCAGCCGCGAACGCATCCGCCAGATCGAGGTGCGCGCCTTCGAGAAGCTGCAAAAGCGCATGCGCGACCTCGCCGCCGACAAGGGCCTGATCCCGGCCGGCTGATACCAGCTTGCTTTGATCGGAACCGATCTGGACTTCCGCTGCCCCGGCCTCCGAGCCGGGGCCTCGCACCGCCACATCGCGCCCGGCCCTGCGGTATCAGGATGCGCCGTCCCCGCGCGCGCCCGCCGTGGTTCCCCCGCGGCCCCCCTGGCGGCCACAGCCGGAAAGCGCCTCAGCCCGCCGGCGCCGAACAGCCCCTGATATCGGCCGACACATCGCCCGCGAACACGCTGATCCGCAGGTCGCCGCGCTCGACCCAGGCGCCCGGGTCGACCAGCGAAAGCTGCGAGGTCACGTCGATCTGGCCGCCGTCCGCGACAATGGCGGTGCCGTGGAACCAACTGTCGTTCGGCCCTTCCAGCACCACGATCGGCTCGGCCAGCGGCCGGTCGAAGGTCAGGCGCGCCGCGAAATCGCGGTCGCCGCCCGCGCCCGACAGCCGGCAGGTGGCGGCGATCAGTCCCGCCCCTGCCCCGGGCCCTGGCACCATGGCGCGCGCCGCCGCCAGCAGCGCCGCGTCCTCGGCCGCCGCCCCGGGCGCGATGGCGCGCTCGACCGAGGTCTCCTCGAGGATGCAGATATCGTCGCAGACCCCCAGCGCCAGGCGCAGGTTCAGCGCCATCGGCGCGCTCGGGTCCACGGGGTGGAGGCGCAGCGGCAGCACCACCCGGTGCTTGTAGCCCAGCGTGCGCAACCCAAAGCTCTCGAAGCTCGACGGCCGCGGCCAGTCGATCTCGATATCGGCCACGTTGACCGAGCGCGACCAGTCGAAGGTCGGCGGGATGCCGGCCTCGCCGGGGTTGCGCCAATAAGTCTTCCAGCCCGGCGCGATGTCCAGCCGCAGCCCCGCCTCGCGCACGCCGTCCGCCGACCGGTCGCCCAGCACCAGATCGGCCTGCAGGAAGGATTCGCCGCTCGACACCAGCGCCTGCGCCGCCGCACGCCCCGCCCCGCCGGGCAGCAGCGGCCATGCCGCCTGTGCCGCCAGCGCCGTCGCCAAAATGATCAGCCGAGCCCGTTTCATGCCTCCTAGATAAGCGCCACCGCCCGACATGAACATAGCTTTTCCGTGAATTCTTGCTCTCGCGCCGCTGCGGGTCCACATTCAAGGCATGAGCGGAGAGCACCAGTTCGGCGACGCCCCCGGCACCCAAGCCGGGCCTGCTGCCGAACGCTTTCTCGACGGCCAGCTTCTGATCGCCATGCCCTCGATGCGCGACCCCCGCTTCCGGCGCAGCCTGGTCTATCTCTGCGCTCATTCGGCCGAGGGCGCGATGGGCCTCGTGGTCAACCGCGAGGCCGGCGCGCTCACGCTCGAGGACCTGTTCGGCACGCTCGAAATCCCGCTCGGCGCCGCGCTCCGGGCGGTGCATGTGCGCTATGGCGGCCCGGTCGAGCCGGGGCGCGGCTTCGTCCTGCACTCGACCGATTTCGAGAGCCCCGAGACCACCCTGCGCGTCACCGGCGACGTGGCGATGACCGCGACGGTCGAGGTGCTGCACGCCATCGGCGCCGGCCACGGGCCGCGCGACGCGATCGTGGCGCTGGGCTATGCCGGCTGGGCGCCCGGCCAGCTCGAGGCCGAACTGCGCCAGAACGGCTGGCTGAACTGCGAGCCCGACCGCGAACTGCTGTTCGGCGACGAGCAGGGCCCGAAATGGGACCGCGCGCTTGCCAAGCTCGGCATCAGCGCCGCCACCCTGCTGTCGCCCGGCGGGCGGGCGTGACGCGCCCGCGCCAGCCCGGCCCGCGCTATCCCGGCCCGCGCTAGCCCGGATCGCCGACCCGACCCCGGCGGTCCACCCTCAGCGAGGCATACAGCACATGGTTGCGCCAGCGCCCGTCGATCTGAAGATAGGCCTGCGCCACCCCCTCGTACTTGAACTGGCAGCGTTCCAGCAGCTTGCGCGAGGCCAGGTTGTCCGGCAGGCAGGCCGCCTCCAGCCGCGACAGGTCCATCTCGCCGAAGGCATGGTCGCGCAGCGCCGTCAGCGCCTCGGTCATCAGCCCGCTGCGGGCATGGGGCGCGCCGATCCAGTAGCCCAGCGTCGCCGCCTGCGCCGGCTCGCGCCGGATGTTCGACAGCGTCAGCCCGCCCAGCACCGCCCCGTCCTCGGGCCGGATCAGGAACAGCGGCAGCGCATCGCCCTGCCGGATCGCGCGCTCGGCCCAGATC
The DNA here is from genome assembly GCA_032251175.1 of Thermohalobaculum sp. Lineage (GTDB taxonomy): Bacteria > Pseudomonadota > Alphaproteobacteria > Rhodobacterales > Rhodobacteraceae > Thermohalobaculum. The sequence continues at coordinate 3,063 of JAVVFE010000045.1, read as the reverse complement.
ACCCGGTTGCGGAAGGCGCGCGAGGTCAGGTGGTCGCGCGCCCAGGCCGGCTCCCAGGGTTGCAGGAAGTCGCGGCTGCCGCGCCGCAGGTTCGCCCAGCCCTCGTAGTCGCCCATCTGCGGCGGTCGCAGCACCAGGCGCCGGGTGGCGATCTCGGGCAGCCGGCACGCGCGGCGGAACAGCATCTCCCTCAGGCGACCAGGCGGCGCGCGATCTCGGCGGCCGGGCGCGCCCCCGCGACCGGGCCGTAGAGCGCGATGGCCGGCGCCGAGCGCGCGAAATCGGCAACCGCCGCGCGCGCCTCGGCCACGCCCACCGCATCGACGCGCGCGACCGTCTCGGCGACCGGGATCGCCCGGCCCCAGATCGAGACCTGCGTGGCCAGCCGCTCGGCCCGGGCCGAGGCGCTCTCCAGCCCCATCACCAGCCCGGCGCGGGTCTGGGCGCGGGCACGCGCGATCTCGGCCTCCGACAGGTCGCCGGCGGCGCGCTGAAGCTCGTCGATGGTCAGGTCCACCAGCCCGCCGATCGTGTCGGCGCCGGTGCCGGCATAGACCGTCAGCATCCCGGAATCGGCCCAGGCCGCGCATTGCGCAAAGATCGTGTAGCACAGCCCCCGCTTCTCGCGGGCCTCCTGGAACAGCCGCGAGGACATGCCGCCGCCCAGCGCGGTCGCCGCGATCTGGGCTGCGAAAAATCGCTCGTCGCGATAGCTGGGCGCCGCCAGCGCCAGCGCGAAATGCGCCTGCTCCAGCTTCTTCTTCACCCGCCGCTCGCCGCCCCGGAAGGCCGCGGCCTCGGGCAGCGGCTCGGCGCCGGCCGCCATGTCGCCGAACAGCCCCTCGGCCAGGCGCAGGATCTCGGCGTGATCGACCGCGCCGGCCGCCGCCAGGATCATCCGCTCGGGCCGGTAATGCTCGGCGATGAAATCCGCCAGATGCGCCCGTCCGAAGCCGCGCACCGCCGCCGCCGGCCCAAGGATCGAGCGGCCCATCGCCTGCGCAGGGTAAGCCACTTCCTGCAACCAGTCGAAGATGATGTCGTCGGGCGTGTCCAGCGCCTGCCCGATCTCCTGCAGGATCACGCCGCGCTCCAGCTCGATATCGGCCTCGGTCATCCGCGGCTCGCGCAGGATGTCGGCCAGGATGTCGAGCGCGAGCGGAACGTCATCGGGCAGCACGCGCGCGTAATAGGCCGTCCGCTCGCGCGAGGTATAGGCGTTCAGATACCCGCCCACATCCTCGATCGCCTCGGCGATCTGCAACGCCGAACGCCGCGCCGTGCCCTTGAACGCCATGTGCTCCAGGAAATGCGCGATGCCGTTCTGGTCGGCCCGCTCGTGGCGCGTGCCGGCGTCGATCCAGATGCCCACGCTGGCCGAGCCGAACCCCGGCATCACCTCGGTCGCGACACGGAACCCGTTCGCAAGGCGCGAAATCTCGATGGTCATCGCCGCCGCTCCCGCACCACTGCCTCGACGGCGGCCAGATCGTTCGCCACCACGCTCATCCGCTCGGGGCGGTCGTAGAGGTCGGCCATCCGCGCCGGCAGCGCCGGGCGCACGCCGCAGGCCCGCTCGACCGCGTCGGGGAACTTGGCGGCGTGCGCGGTGCCCAGCGTGACCATCGGCACCGCCGCACGCCCGCGCGCATGGCCTCCCGCCGCCACGCCGATGGCGGTGTGGGGGTCGAGCACGATCCCGGTCTCGCGATGCACCCTGGCAATCGTCGCCATCGCCTCGTCCCTGTCCACGCGCGCCGAGGCAAAGCCCGCACGCAACCCCGCCGCCGCACCCTGCGGCAACGCGAACCGGCCGGTCGAGGCCAGTTCCGTCATCGCCGCCGTCACCGCCCCGCCATCCGCGCCGTAAAGCTCGAACAGCAGCCGCTCGAAGTTCGAGCTGACCTGGATGTCCATGGAAGGCGCGATGGTCGCAACCACCCCGCGGCTCTCGTAGACGCCGGTCTGAAGCGCCCGGTGCAGGATATCGTTCTCGTTGGTGGCGATCACAAGGGTCTCGACCGGCAGACCCATGCGCCGGGCGATGTGGCCCGCGAAGATGTCGCCGAAATTGCCGGTGGGGACCGAAAAGCTGACCCCGCGCGCCGGCGCGCCCAGGCTCACGGCGGCGGTGACGTAGTAGACCACCTGCGCCAGCACCCGCGCCCAGTTGATCGAGTTGACCGCCGCCAGCCCCACCTCGTCGCGGAAGGCAAAGTCGTTGAACATCGCCTTCACCAGCGCCTGACAGTCGTCGAACGTCCCCTCCACCGCCAGCGCATGCACGTTGGCCTCGGTCGGCGTGGTCATCTGCCGGCGCTGCACCTCGGACACCCGGCCATGCGGGTAGAGGATCACCACATCCACCGCGTCGAGCCCGCGGAACGCCTCGATCGCGGCCGAGCCGGTGTCGCCGCTGGTCGCGCCCACAATCGTCACCCGCTCGCCCCGGCGCCCCAGCACGGTCTGGAACATCTGGCCGATCAACTGCATCGCCACGTCCTTGAACGCCAGCGTCGGCCCGTGGTGCAGTTCCAGGATCCAGTCGTTCGGCCCGATCTGCACCAGCGGGCAGCGCGCCGGGTGCGGGAAGGCGGCATAGGCGCGGGCGATGATGGCGCGGAACTCGGCCTCGCCAAAGCAGCCGTCGACAAACGGCCACATCACCCGGAAGGCCGCGTCCTCATAGCTCAGCCCGGCCAGCGCCGCGATCCCGGCGGGCGCCATCGCCGGCACCTCGGCGGGGACATAGAGCCCGCCATCGCGGGCCAGACCCGTCAGCATCGCCGCCTCGAAGTCGAGCACGGGCGCCTGTCCGCGGGTCGAGATATAGCGCATCGGCTGGGTCCCCTCGTTCGTCTCGCGCGTCATACCGCAGCCCGCCGGGGGGCACAATGTCCATGCCGGACGCGGCAGGAAAGGTCGCGAACGGCACGGCCCGGCGCGCGTTCAGGCGGCGGCGAGGATCTCGATGCTGTCGCCATAGCTGTCGCCGGGCCGGCGGAACAGCGCCATTTGGATCTCGGTCCCGGCGATCGCCGCGGCCATGGCGGCGCCAGCCCT
>JAVVFE010000044.1:5121-13112 GCA_032251175.1 Thermohalobaculum sp. | reverse complement strand
CTGACGCTCACCGGCGATGTGGTGATCCTGGGCGACGAAGGCCAGCGCGTCGAGACCGACGAACTGCTGATCGATTTCGGCCGCAAACGCGCCTCGACCCCCGGCCCGGTGCATGGCACCGGCCCCGAGGGCAGCATCGATGCCGGCAGCTTCCGCGCCGAGGGCGGCGAGGGCGGCCTGTCGGAAGCCCATATTTGGTTTGAAAACAGGGTGCGCGTGGTATTCATTCCAGCGCAGGACCGCTAGGCTCGGGCGCCGTGCGCGCGCCGCGGAGCTTCAGGAGGATGATGTGTTGTTCAGTGCAGCTCGGGTGATGTTCGCCGCGGTGCTTCTGCTGGCCGGAGGCGCCGGGGCCCAGACCGCGAGCCCGTTCGGCGGCTTCAAGCACGATTCGAAGGCGCCGATCGAGATCACCTCGGACAGTCTCGAGGTCCAGCAGGTCAACAACCTCGCGATCTTTGCGGGCGAGGTGGTCGCCGGGCAGGGCACGCTGCGACTGACCGCCGACCGCGTGGCGGTGACCTACACGCAGGAGAAATCCGACAGCCAGACCGGCGCGATCCGCCACATGCGCGCCGACGGCAATGTCTTCCTGTCGAACGGCGCCGAGACGGCGACCGGCTCATGGGCCGAATACGATATCGAGACCGGCATGGTGCGCATGGGCGGCGACGTGGTACTGACCCAGGGCGGCAACGCGATCTCGGGCCAGTCGCTGGTGATCGACATGAACCAGGGCACCGGCAGGATCGAGGCGCAGGGCCAGGGCCGGGTGAAGAGCGTCTTCACGCCGAGCCAGAACTGAGCCGCCGGAGATGGCCGCGCAGGCGCCGATCAAGGCTGTCGAGCAGGGTCTGGTGATCACCGGCCTCGGCAAGTCCTATCGCCGCCGCCCGGTGGTGCGCGACGTCTCGTTCTCGCTGAGGCGCGGCGAGGCGGTGGGGCTCTTGGGCCCGAACGGCGCGGGCAAGACGACCTGCTTCTACATGGTGATCGGGCTGGTGCCGTGCGATGCTGGCTCGATCGTGGTCGACGGCATCGACGTGAGCCTGCTGCCGATGTATCGCCGGGCGCGGATGGGGCTGGGGTATCTGCCGCAGGAGGCCTCGATCTTCCGCGGCCTGTCGGTCGAGGACAACATCCTCGCGGTGCTGGAACTGGTCGAGCGCGACCGGATGAAGCGGCGCCGGCGGCTGGACGAGCTGCTGGCCGAGTTCTCGATCACCCATCTGCGGCGCACGCCGGCCTCGGCGCTGTCGGGCGGCGAGCGGCGCCGGGTCGAGATTGCGCGCTGCCTTGCGACCGATCCAGCCTATATCCTGCTGGACGAGCCCTTCGCCGGCATCGACCCGATCGCGGTGGGCGAGATCCGCGAGCTGGTCGGCCACCTCAAGGAACGCGGCATCGGCGTGCTGATCACCGACCACAACGTGCGCGAGACGCTCGAGATCATTGACCGGGCATACATCTTGCATGATGGTCACGTCCTGATGAGCGGCACGCCCGCCGAGGTGGTGCGCGACGAGAACGTCCGCCGCGTGTATCTGGGCGAGGGCTTCCGCATCTGACGGCCCCCGCGCCCATGGCAGGCTGCGGGCGCGGGAGACGGGATGGCCCAGGGACTTCGACTCGAGCTGCGTCAGAGCCAGCACCTGGTGATGACGCCGCAATTGCAGCAGGCGATCCGCCTGTTGCAGATGTCGAACATCGAGCTGGCCGCCTTCATCGTCAGCGAGATCGAGACCAACCCGCTGATCGCGCTTGCGCGCGAGGCGCCGGTGGCAGCGCCCGACCGCCCCGCCGCCGTGGTCGAGGGCCCGCCGGGAGACGACCCCAGCCGCGCGGCCGAGGTGTTCGACACCGGCGCCGAGAACCTCTACGACGCCGACGCCGCGCCGCGCCGCGACAGTTGGGACGGGTCCGGCGGCGGCCTTGGCCCAGCAGTCGGGCGGGGCGGGATCGACCCCGAGACAGCGGGCGAGCGCGAGAGGGCGGCCGAGGTCAGCCTGGGCGACCACCTGCTGGCCCAGATCGGCCAGATGCGCGCGCCGCCGCGCGACCTGGCGCTGGCCGCGCATCTGGTGCGCCACCTGGACGACGACGGTTTCCTGCGCGCCGACCTGGCCGAGATCGCCGGGCGCCTGGGCGTGGAGGCGGGCGCGATCGAGGCGGCGCTGCGGCTGGTGCAGGCCTGCGAGCCGACCGGGGTGGGCGCGCGGGGGCTGGCCGAGTGCCTGGCGCTGCAACTGGCCGAGCGCGACCGGCTGGACCCCATGATGCGGTCGCTGCTCGACCATCTCGACCTGGTCGCGCGCGGCGAGCACCGGCGGCTGCGCCAGATCTGCGGCGTCGATGCCGACGATTACGACGACATGCTGGCCGAGCTGAGGACGCTCGACCCCCGGCCCTGCGCGGGGTTCTCGGCCGAGCCGGCGCAGACCCTGGTGCCCGACGTGCTGATGCGCGCGCTGCCCGGCGGCGGCTGGCAGGTCGAGCTGAACCCCGACACCCTGCCCCGCGTGCTGATCGACCGGCGCTATGCGGTTCGGCTGGGCCGCGGCGGCGCCGAGGTCGAAAGCTGGCTGGCCGAGCGCCACGCCCAGGCCGGCTGGCTGATGCGCAGCCTCGACCAGCGCGCGCGCACCATCCTGAAGGTCGCAACCGAAATCGTGCGCCAGCAGGACGTGTTCTTCGCGGCCGGCATCAGCGGGCTACGGCCGCTCACGCTGCGGATGGTCGCGGATGCCACGGGGCTGCACGAATCGACGGCAAGCCGGGTGACCTCGAACAAGTTCATCGCCACGCCGCGCGGCATCTTCGAGCTGAAGTTCTTCTTCACCAACGCGGTCGGCGGCAGCGCGGGGGGCGAGGACGGGGTTGCGGCCGCGGCCGTGCGCCACCGGATCCGGGCGCTGGTCGACGCCGAGGCCGCCGACGCCATCCTGTCGGACGACACCATCGTCGCGCTGCTGCGGGCCGAGGGCATCGACATCGCCCGGCGCACCGTCGCGAAATACCGCCATGCGCTGCGCATCCCGTCCTCGGTCGACCGGCGGCGGCAGAAGGGCGCATCCTCGTGATGACGCGGCATGATGCGGTGTTTCGCTCGTTAGGAATTCCCGGTTATGATTGACCCTGTTCGAGTCGGCGTTTATGTAGCGCCGTCCTTCCCGGCCCGGCCGCGGCGCATCCCCGGATGCGCGATGCGGGCGGGCGGAGAGGCGCAGGAGGATTGAGCCGCCATGGCCACCAGTCCGGAGAATGCTGGAGACATCATGCACATCACGGTTTCGGGCAAGCACATCGACGTCGGCGATGCGCTTCGCAGTCATGTCGAAGATCGGCTGGACACGGCCGTCGCGAAGTATTTCGACCGAGCCGTCGAGGCCACCGTCATCTTTTCCCGCGACGCGCGCAGCTTCTTCAAGTGCGACGCGTCGGTCGACCTGTCGACCGGGCTGCACGCCCAGGCGCAGGCCCAGGCGGACGATATCTATGCCGCCTTCGAACAGGCGGTCGAGCGGATCGAGAAGCAGGTGCGCCGCTACAAGCGCCGCCTGAAGAACCACCACCAGAACCACAAGGACGCGGCCGAGCTGATCTCGGCGCAATCCTATGTCCTCGCCGGCGGTGGCGAGGAGGAGGAAGCCGGCGCCGCCGCCGACCAGCCGGTGATCATCGCCGAGATGAAGACCGAGATCGGCACCCATTCGGTCGGCGATGCGGTGATGCGCCTGGAGCTTGCCCACGCGCCCTTCCTGATCTTCCGCAACGAGGCCAACGGCCGGCTGAACGTGGTCTACCAGCGCGAGGACGGCAATATCGGCTGGATCGACCCCGAACTCATGGCCGAACGCGCCTGATCGGCGGCGCAGGTGATCCGAGGCAGGCTGAGGGTGGATGACTCCGCATGGAACTGACTGAACTGATCACGCGCGAGGCCCTGCTTGCGACCCTGAAGGCGTCGGGCAAGAAGCAGGTCTTGCAGGAGATCGCCAATCGCGCCCGCGATGCCTATGGGCTGACCGCCCGCCGGGTGTTCGAGGGGCTGATCGAGCGCGAGAAGCTGGGCTCGACGGCGATGGGCTATGGCGTCGCGATCCCGCATGCGCGCATCGAGGGGCTGGACCGCATCGTCGGCGTCTTCGCCCGACTGGAAAAGCCAGTCGATTTCGAGGCGGCGGATGGCGAGGCGGTGGACCTGGTGTTTGCGCTGCTGGCGCCCGAGGAGGCGGGGGCGGACCATCTGCGCGCCCTCGCCCGGGTCTCGCGCTTCCTGCGCGATCCCGACACCCGGGCGAAGCTGCGCCAGACCGAGCGGGCCGAGGCGCTCTATGCGCTGCTGACCGAGCCCTCGGCCTCGCGCGCGGCCTGATACTGCGGCTCATTGACTCGGACTCCTCGGAGGGGATTCCGCGTCGGTCGCGAGCATGATTCATCATGGAAAACGGAGGAGGTTTTCCATGGCGGCGGCGCGTCCCTTGAGATCGGATCATTCTGCCGATGATCTGCGGCGTATTGCGCGCGACAGCGCCGACGCGGATCAGACGCGGCGGCTGCTTGCGCTGGCGGTGATCCTCGATGGCGGGTCGCGCGGCGAGGCAGCCCGGACCGGCGGGGTCGGGCTCCAGGTGATCCGGGACTGGGTGCTGCGCTTCAACGACGGTGGCCCGGAAGCGCTGGCGACGCGCAAGGCGCCTGGCAAGACGCCGATCCTGACGGACGATCAGCGCGCGAAGCTGACGGCGGCGGTGGAGGCGGGTCCACGCCCCTATCTCGATGGCGTCGTGCGCTGGCGTCTGGCCGACCTGGCGCAGTGGGCGCATGAGGAGCTGGGCGTCTCGATCAGCCGCCAGACGCTGGGGCGGGAGCTGCGCGCGATGGGGTTCCGGAAGCTCTCGGCGCGCCCGCGGCACTACGCGCAGGACAAGGACGCCATCGCGGAGTTCAAAAAAACTTCCGCCACGTCGTCACGGCGATCCGGATCGAGCATGGCTGGCCGCCCATAGAGATCTGGTTCCAGGACGAGGCAAGGGTCGGCCAGAAGAACAAAATCACGCGGCGCTGGGCCCGGCGCGGAACCCGACCCCGGGCGCCCCATGACCAGCGCACGAAATGGGCCTACATCTTCGGCGCGATCTGCCCGGCCGAGGGCAAGGGCGCTGGTCTCGTCATGCTCTGGTGCGACACCGACACCATGGCGGAACATCTGAAGCTCATCAGTGCAGAGGTCGCGCCGGGCGCCCACGCCATCCTGCTCCTCGATCAGGCTGGCTGGCACACGTCATCCAAACTCGCCGTCCCCGACAACATCACCATCGTCCCGATCCCACCGAGATCGCCGGAGCTGAACCCCGTCGAGAACGTCTGGCAGTTCATCCGGGACAACTGGTTGTCCAACCGGGTCTTCAAAAACTACGACGACATCGTCGCCCACTGCTGCGAGAGCTGGAACAAGCTCATGGATCAGCCTTGGCGTATCTCGTCAATCGGACGAAGGACGTGGGCGCATGAGTTCTGATCAATGAGCGTTGGTATGAGCACCGAGCGGCCGCACCGAGCGGCCCCAACGCGAAACGCCCGGCGCCAGGCGCCGGGCCTTTGTCATTCCAGGCGCTTTGTCATTCCAGGCCCCCGGCGAACGGGCCTGCCGCGATCAGTGCACGCTGCGCGGGTCGAGATCGTTGCGCCGCGCCAGCGCGAAGGCCAGCTTGCGGTCGGGCGCCAGCGCGAGGCGGTTGCCGTCCTCGTCGTGCAGCGCATAGACGCGGCCCGGCAGGCGGCGCAGTTCGTCCGGCAGGCTATCGCGCGCTGCCTCGCGGACATAGACGATCGGCTGGGCCATGGCGCCCGGGCCGGGCCGGGCAGTGGGTTTGTCGGTCATGTCGCGCTCCCTCCTTTTCACCCCGTGCGAACGATGCGGATGGTCTGCACCGTGGCCTCGGGCGCGTGGCGCGCGAGGTCGATGTGCAGCAGGCCGCGGTCGAGCGTGGCTCCGGTGACCTCGACCCGCTCGGCCAGCACGAAGCTGCGCTGGAACGGGCGCATGGCGATGCCGCGGTGGAGGAACGCACGCCCGGCGCCGTCCTCGGCCTGGCGGCCGCGGATCACCAGGCTGCGATCCTCGATGCTGACCGCAAGGTCGGCCTCGGTGAACCCGGCCACGGCCAGCGTGATGCGGTAGGCGTGCTCGCCCCGCTGTTCGATGTTGAAGGGCGGGTAGCCATCGGCCCCCGCCTTGGCGACGCGTTCGACCATGCGGTCGAGTTCATCGAAGCCGAGCAGGTAGGGGTGCGACGCGAACGAAATGCGCGACATGTCAGACGGTCCTCGGTTGCCAAGCGACGTCTCGCCGGGGCCCGACGATCGGCACCCCGGATGCAGAAGATATGGGTCGCGCACGCAAACTCCGCAATAGCGGCGGCGGCGCCCGGGCGCTAACGTTCCGGGCCATGCGGCACGACCCCTCGCCCCTGTCCATCGCCCTCGGCGGCTTCGTGGCGCTTGCCGCCGCGATGGGGCTGGGGCGGTTTCTCTACACGCCGGCGCTGCCGATGATGGCGGGCGCCGGGCTGGGGCCGGCCGAGGCCGGGCTGGTGGCGAGCGCGAATTTCGCGGGCTACCTGGCCGGGGCGCTGGCGGCGAGCCTGCCGGGGCTGAGCGCCCATGCCCGCGGCCTGATGCTGGGCGCCCTGGTCGCGAGCGCCCTGACGACGGCGGCGATGGCGGGGACGACGGCGCTGGGGCTGTGGGCGGCGTTGCGCTTTGCCGGCGGCGTGGCGAGCGCCTTCGTGCTGGTGATGGCCTCGTCGCTGGTGGTCGGGCGGCTGCGGGCGGCGGGGCACGGTGGGCTTGCGGCGGTGCATTTCGCAGGCGTCGGCGCCGGCATCGCGGTGTCGGCGCTGATCGCCGCGCCGGGCGTGGCCGCGGCCGATGCCTGGCGGCAGGTCTGGCTGGCCGGGGGCGCGCTGGCGCTGGCGGCGGCGGGGCTGGCCGCGGGGCTGGTGCCGGCCGCGCCGCGCGCGGTGCAGGCGGCGGCCCGCACGGTGCGCCAGACCGCGCCGGGGCTGTGGCGGCTGGTTGCGGCCTATGCCGCGCTGGGGTTCGGCTATGTCATCACCGCGACCTTCATCGTCGCGATCCTGCGCGAGGGGCCGGCCGGGCGCGCGGGCGAGACGGTGGTGTGGCTGATCGTGGGGCTGGCGGCGATCCCCTCGGTCTGGCTGTGGTCGCGGGCCGGGGCGCGCTGGGGCGCGATCAGGGCCTATCAGGCGGCGATGCTGGTCGAGGCGGCGGGCGTGGGGCTGAGCGCGGTGGCGGCGGGGACGGCGGCGCTGGCGCTGGCGGCGGCGGCGCTGGGCGGCACCTTCATCGGGCTGACCGCGCTGGGCTTGCAGGAGGCGGCGCGACGGGCGGGCGGCGACGGGCGCGCGGTGATGGGGCTGATGACCGCGGCCTTCGGCGTCGGGCAGATGATCGGGCCGGCGGTGGCGGGCTGGATGCGGGACGCGACCGGCAGCTATGCGGGCCCGAGCCTGATCGCGGCCGGGGTGCTGGTGGCGGGGGCCGCCGTCGTGGCCCCGCTGGCGCGCGACGGCAGGTGAGACGCCGCCGGGGCGGGCCAGGAGCGCGCACCGGCAGGGCTTTCACGCGTGAAATGGCAGTTAAGTAATTGTTCTATATGAATATTCCGAATCTCTCACACGCGTGCAAATGCCCGGATGCGCGGCATGGCAGGGTCTGGCGCCGGCGCGGAGCGGCGCGCGGACCAGGGGCGGGGATGCGCTCAGGCCAGATTGCGCTGGCTGTGATGCCGGCTTGCTCTGATCTGAACTCATGCCTTTGCAGCGCTGCTGCGCGCGCGACCCCCGGGCTCGACCCAAGGCACCGGTTGCCGTCAGCGGCCCGAGCGAGGCCCCGGCTCGGAGGCCGGGGCAGCGGCGCCCCTCCGATCGGTTCCGATCTGTGCAGGCCGGCACGACTCATGCGCC
>JAVVFE010000044.1:0-5021 GCA_032251175.1 Thermohalobaculum sp. | reverse complement strand
GCCGCCGACCAGTCCAGCGGGTGGTCGAGGAAGGCCTCGACCTGATCCATCGTCGCGGTGTCGAAGTAGTCGCCGCGCCGCGCCTCGGCCAGCACGTCGCGCCAGGTGGCGAGGTGGTGCAGCGCGATGCCCTGTTCGGCGAGGCGGTCGGGCACGTCGGGGAAGATGCCGTAGTAGAACACCACGATGGTGTGGGCGCATTCGCCGCCGGCCTTGCGGATCGCCTCGACGAACTTGACCTTCGAGCCGCCGTCGGTGGTGAGGTCCTCGACCAGCAGGACGCGGGCGCCCTCGGCCATCTGGCCCTCGATCTGGGCGTCGCGGCCGAAGCCTTTCGGCTTCTTGCGGACATAGAGCATGGGCAGGGCGAGGCGCTCGGCGATCCAGGCGGCGAAGGGGATGCCGGCGGTCTCGCCGCCCGCCACCGCGTCGAACCGCTCGTAGCCGGCCTCGCGCATCACCAGCGAGCAGGCGAAGTCCATCGCCGCCGCGCGGATCCGGGGGTAGGAGATCAGCTTGCGGCAGTCGATGTAGACCGGGCTCGCCAGCCCCGAGGTCAGCATGTAGGGCGGATCGGCGCGGAAATGGACGGCGCCGATCTCGAGCAGCATCCGGGCGGTTTCGCGCGCCATCACGGTGCGGTCGGGCATGGCGGTGGGGATCATGCGCGGGGCTCCTGTTCCACCCGCCAGAACAGCGGGAAGCCGGGGTCGAAGACGGTGACGGGGCCCTCGCCGGTCGCGATCTGGCCGGGGTGGGCGGCGGGCGTGTCGCCCTTCACCAGCCGGATGCGGCCCGGATTGGGCGGCAGGCGGTAGAAGGCCGGGCCGTTCAGCGAGGCGAAGGCCTCGAGCCGGTCGAGCGCGCCGTCGTCCTCGAACACCTGGGCGAGGACGGCCATCGCATCGGGCGCGGTGTAGCAGCCGGCGCAGCCGCAGGGTTGCAGCTTGGCGGCATCGGTGTGGGGCGCCGAATCGGTGCCGAGGAAGAAGCGCGGATCGCCCGAGACGGCGGCGGCGCGCAGCGCGAGGCGGTGGCTCTCGCGCTTGGCCACCGGCAGGCAGTAGTAATGCGGCCGGATGCCACCGGCGAGGATGTGGTTGCGGTTGATGACGAGGTGATGGACGGTCAGCGTGCCCGCGATGTCCGCGCCGCCCGCGCGCACATAGTCGACCCCCTCACGCGTGGTGACGTGTTCGAGCACGACGCGCAGCCCCGGCACGCGGCGGCGCAGGGGGTCGAGCACGCGGTCGAGAAACACCGCTTCGCGGTCGAAGATGTCGACGGCGGGGTCGGTGACCTCGCCATGCACGCAGAGGGGCAGGCCGATGTCGGCCATGCGCTCGAGCACCGGGAGCACGCGGTCGATGTCGCGCACGCCCGAGGCGGAATTGGTGGTGGCGCCGGCGGGGTAGAGCTTGACCGCTGTCACCAGGCCCGAGGCGGCCGCCACCGCCACGTCGTCGGGGTCGGTGGTCTCGGTGAGGTAGAGCGTCATCAGCGGCCGGAAGCCGGCCCCCGCGGGCAGCGCGGCCAGGATGCGCGCGCGGTAGGCGGCGGCGTCCGCGCCGGTCACCACCGGCGGCACCAGATTGGGCATGACGATGGCGCGGCCGAAGGTGGCGGCGGTCGCGGGCAGGACCGCGCGCAGCATGGCGCCGTCGCGCAGGTGCAGGTGCCAGTCGTCCGGCTGCGTGATCGTGAGTGTGGTCACCGATGCGCCCCCGCCTGCGGCATGACCGGCCGCGCCCGCGTTGATCTGCGGGCGGCAGGCGCCACCCGTCACCGGCGCACCTGACAGAACGGCAGCGGCGGCGTCAAGTGTGCGAACTGGTGCGGCGGGCAGGTGGTGGAAACGAAAAAACCCGCCTTGCGGCGGGTTCTTCGTATCAGCGCCCGGGTCTTGGTGGAGCCAAGGGGAGTCGAACCCCTGACCTCTTGAATGCCATTCAAGCGCTCTCCCAACTGAGCTATGGCCCCCAAGAAACGGCGCCTTTCGGCGTGCGCGGAACATAGGGAGGTGGGCACGGCGGTTCAAGCGAAATCTTGGCCGCGCCCGACCGCCTCAATCTTCGTCGGGACCCTTCACCTTGACGTCGTCGAGCGGCAGCAGGTCCTCGTCGACATCCTCCTCGTCCTCGAGCAGGACATCGGCGGCGAAGTCGTCGTCTTCCTCCTCCTCGACGAGCTCGTCCTCGATCTCGTCGTCATCGGTGGTGGCAGCCGCGGGCTTGGCGACCACGTCCTCGTCTTCGTCCTCGTCGGCGATCACGAGATCTTCCTCGACCTCGTCTTCGTCCTCCTCGGCCTCGACGTCGTCTTCCTCGTCGATCAGATCCTCGTCCTCGTCGATCACCACCGCGGGCTTGGCCGCAGGCTTGCTGCGCTTGACGCGCGTGACGGTGGCGATGTCGAACTGCGACCCGCAGCCCGGGCACAGGATTGGATCGCGCATGAGGTCGTAGAAACGCGCACCGCAGGTCTGGCAGGTGCGCTTAACGCCCCATTCAGGATTGGGCATCTGGACCACCCCTTTGACGGACCATGTGTCATGTGAAGAAGGCGCCCTTGCCACAGAACCGCGGAGCTTGTCAAAGGCTAAAGCCGCGTTGCCGCAGCGCGCGCAGATGCGGCTCATTGTGCAACTGCGAAGAAGCCCTTGCGGCAGACCCCCGGCGAGGCGTAAGGTTGCGCGAAATCGTCATATATCGGGTCCGGGGGACGCAGGAGTGCTGTATCACGCATATGAGATGACCCATGCCGCCATGGGTCCGATGCGGACCGCCGCGCGCATGTCGTCGCAAGCCCTGCGCAATCCGTTCTTCCCGCTGCGCGAGACATTGCCGGTGCGCGCCACGGCGGCGGCCTTCGAGATGTTCGTCAACGCAACCCGGCGCTATGGCAAGCCCGACTTCGGAATCGAGGAGATCGAGGTTTCCGGCGAGCTGGTGCCGATCGTCGAGGAGGTGGTGCTGTCGAAGCCGTTCGGCGACCTGCTGCATTTCCGGCGCAACGCCACGGTCGCGGCGGTGCGCAACGACCCCAAGGTGCTGATGGTGGCGCCGATGTCGGGGCATTTCGCGACGCTGTTGCGCGGCACGGTCGAGGCGATGCTGCCCGAGCATGACGTCTACATCACCGACTGGACCGACGCGCGCGACGTGACGGTGTCGGAGGGGCGCTTCGATCTGGCCGATTATGCCGACTACATCACCGAGTTCTGCCGGTTCCTGGCGAAGGACGGCGAGCGGGTGACGGTGATGGCGGTGTGCCAGCCGGGCGTGCCGTGTCTGGCCTCGGCCGCGCTGATGGCCGAGGACGGCGATGCGGCGCGGCCGGCCTCGCTGATCCTGATGGGCAGCCCGATCGACACGCGGGTGAGCCAGACCGAGCCCAACCGGCTGGCGACGACGCGGCCGATCTCGTGGTTCGAGAAGAACATGATCGTGGTGGTGCCCTGGCCGAATCGGGGCTTCCTGCGCCGGGTCTATCCGGGCTTCCTGCAACTTTCCGGCTTCGTCCAGATGAACCTGGACCGCCATGTCGATGCCCATGTCGACCAGTTCCGCAACCTGGTGCGCGGCGACGGCGATTCGGCGGCGGCGCATCGCGCCTTCTATGACGAATACCTGGCGGTGATGGACCTGACGGCCGAGTTCTACCTCCAGACGGTCGAAGAGGTGTTCCAGAAGCATTCGCTGCCGCAGGGCGAGCTGGTGCTGCGCGGCCGGCCGATCCGGCCCGGCGCGATCCGTGACACCGCGCTGATGACCATCGAGGGCGAGAAGGACGACATCACCGGCCGCGGCCAGACCGAGGCCGCAATCGGGTTGTGCGAGAACATCCCCGAGGCGAAGAAGGTCCACTACACCCAGCCCAAGGTCGGGCATTACGGGGTGTTCAACGGCTCGCGCTTCCGGATGCACATCCAGCCGAAGATCCGCGACTTCATCCGCGCCAACCGCAAGATGGTCAGGGGTTGAAGCCGGCGCCTGCGGGCGTCACTCTCGGAACCATGCGCATCGCTCTCTCGCATCTGCCGGTCGCCGTGCGGCTCAATGTGAGCGCGCGCGCGCGGCGCTTCACGCTCAGGCTGGGCGCGCCGGGCGAGGATGCGGTGCTGACCCTGCCGCCGGGCGTGCCGCGGCTGGAGGCCGAGCAGTTCTTGGACCGTCATGCCGGCTGGCTGGACCGGGCGCTGGCGCGCCAGCCGCAGGGCATTGCGGTCGGCCCGGGCGTGCGGCTGCCGGTGGCCGGGCGAATGGTCGAAATCGTGCTGGCCCCGGGACCGCGGCGCGCGCCGGTGTTGCGCGAGGATGCGCTGGTCGTGACGGGCGCGGGCGCCGCGGCGCCGCGCATCGCCGCCTGGCTGCGCGAGGGCGCGCGCGCCGCCCTGGTGCCGGCGGTGCAGGGCTATGCCGCGCGGCTGGGCTGCGCGCTGCGGGGCGTGGCGCTGCGCGACACGCGCTCGCGCTGGGGGTCGTGTTCCTCGGCGGGGCGGATCAGCTTTTCCTGGCGCCTGGCAATGGCGCCGCCCGGGGTGCTGGACTATGTCGCCGCGCATGAGGCGGCGCATCTGGCCGAGATGAACCACGGCCCCCGTTTCTGGGCGCTGGTCGAGCGGCTGCGGCCGGGGCATGCGGCCGAGCGCGCCTGGCTGAAGCGCGAGGGGCGCGCCCTCCACGCCTATCGGTTCGGGGACTGAGACCGGACTGCGGTGACGGCGCCGCGGTCCCGGGCTGACCCGCGGCGCCCATCGGATCAGG
The DNA here is from genome assembly GCA_032251175.1 of Thermohalobaculum sp. GTDB lineage: Bacteria > Pseudomonadota > Alphaproteobacteria > Rhodobacterales > Rhodobacteraceae > Thermohalobaculum. The sequence goes on along the minus strand of JAVVFE010000044.1, from coordinate 255 downwards.
CGCCACAGGTCCATCGCTGTGCCCGGCTCGGGGTGCGCGTGCGCGCCGGGGCGCGGGGCGGCGTGATTTCCGGCGGACGGGTGCCTGCCCGGCGGGCTGACCTGAGCCGCGCGCCTGGCGGGGACGCTCAGCGATCAGCCTGGGTGGGCGGGCGGAACCCGCCGCCGCCACCGCCACCGCGATTGCCGCCCAGCAGGCCGTTCAGGACATCGTTGAACACGCGCTCGACCACCGTGTCGGAGCCGCGGCCGAACC
>JAVVFE010000043.1:0-13145 GCA_032251175.1 Thermohalobaculum sp. | reverse complement strand
CCAGAGGGGTCCCTATTCAACGCCGATAGGGGGCCCGTTTCGGAGCTGGTTGACATGCCATCCGCCGCTATGCCCGCGCCTGGTCGCGGTCCCGCGGCGCGATGACGGCCGAGGCCTACGTGCCGCTCCACTACGCGCCGGGCGAGCAGGGCCGCATGGCCGACGACCTCTCGCGCCTCGACTTCGTCATCATGGACGAGTTCGGCTACCTTCCCTTCGCGCAATCCGGTGGCCAGCTCCTGTTCCACATGATCAGCCGCCTCTACGAGCGCACCGCAATCATCGTCACCACCAACCTCGCCTTCGGCGAATGGCCCACCGTCTTCGGCGACGCGAAGATGACCACAGCCCTCCTCGACCGCCTCACCCACCACTGCGACATCGTCGAGACCGGGAACGAAAGCTGGCGCTTCAAGAACCGCGCCTGAACATCACCCCGTCCCCGAGATCAGGGCCTGACCCGCCTCCACCACTTGGAAGTTCCGTCGGCTCAGGCCCTGATCTCGACCCACCGGGGGGGCAAAATTGGACGCCGATCCGGGGTCAGTTTTGCGCGCCGATTGACAGTCGTCCTTTGCCGCCGGCGCGTGCCTGCTGTTCATGGTCGTGGTGCTGGGTGATCTGGTCAGCCTCATCCCCATGGCGGCGCTGGTCGCCATCATCATCATGGTTGCGGTCGGCACCTTCTCGTGGTCGTCGATCAGGAACCTGCGCACGCCTCGAGGACGCGCAAGCCATGCTGAAGGCCGCCGGCATCGAGGCATCGGTCGGCATCGTTGCCGGGCAGCCGGAAACCGCGCTCGGCAAGCTGGTGGACGAGGCGGGGTTCGACATGCTCGTCATGGGCGTCTATGGCCACAGCCGCATCCGCAGCCTGGTCATCGGCTCGACGACGACCGAGATGATCCGGTCCTGCAAGGTCCCGGTCGTCCTGATCCGCTGAAGTCGGGGCGGAACCGGGCCCCGAGGGTCTTTAGGTCCGCGGCCGTCCGGACCTGACGGCAGCGGCGTATGCCCGGCGGGTCTGCCCGCCAGGCGCCAGCGATACGAAACGCGAGCCGGGTGCTCTGGGCACCCTCGGCCCGCAACCATGGCGAAGCAGCAGCGGGCCGCGCCGTCGACAGGGTGTGCGATCACCCCGGGTGCCAGGAAAAGCCCGAACGACAGAGCGCGGCGGTCACAGCCGTCTGGACCCGCCGTTTGCAGCGCTGGTCAAGCGCGGCGATGGATGCCCCCGAACTGCATGCTTGCCTCTGGCCGCCTCGGCAGCGCGCTTGCTGCGGTCAGCCCGGAACGGACAACCTGTTGAAATCCCGCATCTTGATGTTCGATGCCATCGTGTGATGGTATGGGGATGTGCCATCACGCGAGGGAGGAACGATGGGCCAGCGTCTTCACGGCAGCGCCACATGACCGACGCCGTTCCCGTCACCATCCTCACGGGCTTTCTGGGGGCGGGCAAGACGACGCTGCTCGCGCGCCTGCTGGCCGATCCGCAGGGCGTGCGCTTCGGCGTGCTGGTGAACGATTTCGGCGAGATCAACATCGATGCCGAGTTGGTGGCCGAGACCGCCGCCGACCGCGTGTCGCTGGCCAATGGCTGCGTGTGCTGCTCGATCCGCGACGACCTGGTGGCGGCGGTGCGCAGCCTGCTGGATGCCCCCGCGCCGCCGCAGCACCTGCTGATCGAGGCGAGCGGCGTGTCGCGCCCGCTCGCCATCGCCGACGCGCTTTCGGGCGAGCCGCGGGCGCGGCTCGACGGCATCTTCTGCGTGATCGACGCGGCGCATTTCGAGGGCCTGGGCTATGCCGACAGCGAGCTTGCGATGGATCAGGCGTTCGGCGCCGATCTCGTGCTGCTGAACAAGGCCGACCTGGTGGACGCGGGCACGCTGGCGCGGATCGAGGCGACGCTCAGGGCCGCGATGCCGCGGCTGAGGACCGTGCCGACCCGCCATGGCGAGGTGCCCCGCGCACTGCTGTTCGGCCCCGAGCCGGGGCCGCGTGAGCCTGCCGCCTGCCGCGCGGCGGGCTGCACCGACCCGTCGCACCGGCACGACCACGGCGCGGATCACGACCATGGGGCCCACGCGCATGACGCCGAGTTCGAGTCCTGGTCGTGGTCGGCGCGCGGGCCGATCCGTGAGGCGGCCTTCCGCGCGGCGGTGGCGGCGTTCCCGCCCGGGCTGTTGCGCGCGAAGGGCATCCTCGATCTCGATGGCAGGCGGGCGGTTTTCCAGCTTGTCGGCAAGCGGCGCGAGATCGTGGTCGGGGACGGTCCGCCGCCGCCCGAGAGCCGCCTGGTCGCCATCGCCCGGCGCGGCGGGCTCGATGCGGCGACGCTTGCGGACCTTCTTTCCCCGGCGTCACACGGGAGTGTTGACTAGCCCTGATTATCCAGTTTTGGTGATGCTTCCGGGGGCATCAATCGGAGTCGGTCATGGCACAGCACCTGTTTCGCAACATCAGGCTGTTCGACCCCGAGATCGGCGAGATCCGCCCGGGCCATGAGCTGCTGGTCGAGGACGGCACCATCCGCGAGGTCGCAGACCGCCCGATCAAGGCGGATGGCGCCGAGGTGATCGACGGCGGCGGGCGCACGCTGATGCCCGGGCTGATCGACTGCCATGTGCATGTCGTGCTCAGCGATGTCTCGATCCCCCGGCTCGAATCGATGCCGCTGACGCTGATGACCGCGCATGCGATGAAGCTGATGCGCGGCATGCTGGACCGCGGCTTCACCACCGTGCGCGATACCGGCGGCGCCGACTGGGGGATCAAGACGGCGGTCGACCAGGGCCTGTTCCCGGGGCCGCGCCTGTTCATCGCCGGCAAGGCGATCGGCCCGACCGGCGGGCACAGCGACCCGCGCCGGCGCACCGATTACGGCCTGCGCTGCCACTGCTGCAACGCCATGGTGTTCGCGATGGGCGTGGCCGACGGCATCCCGGGCGTGCAGAAGGCGGTGCGCGAGGAGATGCGGCAGGGCTGCGACCACGTCAAGCTGATGATGTCGGGCGGCGTTGCTTCGCCCTACGACCCGCTCGACAGCATGCAGTTCTGCGAGGACGAGGTGCGCGCCGCGGTCGCGGAGGCGCATGCCTTCGGCCGCTATGTCTGCGCCCATGCCTACTCGCCCGAGGCGATCGAGCGCGCCGCTCATTGCGGCGTGCGCACCATCGAGCACGGCAACCTGATCGACGAGCCGCGCGCGAAGCTGATGGCGGAAAAGGGGATGTTCCTGATCCCCAACCTGATCGCCTACTACGCCATGCGCGAGCGCGCCTCCGAGTTCGGCATGAGCGGCGAGATGCTCGAGAAGAACGACCTGGTGATCGACGGCGGCCTGCGCTCGCTGGAAATCTGCCAGCGCGCAGGGGTGCAGGTCGCCTTCGGCTCGGACCTGCTGGGCCAGTTGCAGGTCGACCAGAGCCGCGAGTTCCAGATCCGCTCGCAGGTGATGAAGCCCATCGACATCCTGCGTTCGGCAACGCTGGTGGGCGCGCGGGTGCTGCGGCAGGAGGGCAGGCTGGGCTGCCTGAAGCCCGGCGCGCATGCCGACCTGCTGCTGGTCGATGGCGACCCGCTGGCCGACCTCGGCGTGCTGGCGGGGCAGGGCGACCGCATCGACCTGATCATGAAGGCGGGCCGCATCCACAAGCGCCACCTGCACTGACGGAGGGGCCGGCCGTGCCGCAAGCCGCGACGACATTGCTTCGCTTCACCAATCTTTCGCTGCTGGACCCGGCGTTCGATGCGCCGCGGGGGGGCCACGAGGTGCTGGTCGAGGGCGAGCGCATCGTCGAGGTCGCGGACCGCCCCATCGCCTCGGCCGCGGCTCAGGTGGTCGACTGCGGCAGGCGGGTGCTGATGCCCGGCCTGATCGACTGCCACGTCCACTGCATGCACAGCGAAGTCTACATGCGGCGGATGGAGGATGTGCCCCTCACGCTTGCGACCGCGCGCGCCGCCGTCCGGCTGGGGTCGATGCTCGACCGCGGCTTCACCACGGTGCGCGACACCGGCGGCACCGACTGGGGCGTCAAGCAGGCGGTCGATACCGGGCTGATCACCGGCCCGCGGCTGTTCATCGCCGGGCGCTCGATCGGGCCGACGGGGGGGCATTCCGACGGGCGCGGGCGCACCAACGACGGCTACAATTGCCCCTGCTGCAACGGTCAGGCCTATCTGCGGCTGGTGGTCGACGGCGTCGACGAGGTGCGCCGCGCGGTGCGCGAGCAGATGCGCCAGGGCTGCGACCATGTGAAGATCATGGTCTCGGGCGGCGTCGCCTCGCCCAACGACCCGCTCGACAGCCTGCAATTCTCGATCCCCGAGATCGAGGCCGCGGTCGAGGAGGCGGAAGCCTTCGGGCGCTATGTGCTGGCCCACGCCTATGCCGCCGAGGCGATCGAGCGCGCGGTCACCGCGGGCGTGCGCACCATCGAGCATGGCAACCTGATCGACGAGCCCCGCGCCCGCCTGATGGCCGAGCGCGGCGCCTATCTGGTGGCGAACCTCGTGGCCTATGTCGCGATGGCCGAACGCGCGGCGGGCTATGGCATGCCGCCCGAGATGCTGGCGAAGAACGCGATCGTGCTGGAGGGCGGCTACAAGTCGCTGGAATACTGCCGCGCGGCGGGGGTCAAGGTGGCCTACGGCTCGGACCTGCTGGGCGACCTGCTGGACGAGCAGAGCCGCGAGTTCTCGATCCGCGCCGAGGTGCAGCCGGCCATCGAGGTGATCCGCGCCGCCACCACCATCGCCGCCGAAGTGGTGCGTCGCCCCGGCAAGCTGGGGACCATCGCGCCCGGCGCCTGGGCCGACCTGATCGTGCTGGATGGCGACCCGACCCAGGATATCCGCCTGCTGGAAGGGCAGGGCCGCCACATGGCCGCGATCGTCAAGGGCGGCCGCTTCCACAAGAACCGGCTGACCTGAGATGCTGGCCCGCGCCCTCGACAGCCGACGCCTCAGGCGCTTCGCGCTCAAGGCGGCGGCGGGCGTGGCGCTGCTCTACATCCTGCTGCCGCTGGGCTTCGTCACCTGGCTGTCATTCTACGCGCAGGAAATCCCGTCCTACCCGCCGAAGGGCTACACGCTCGACTGGTATGTCGCGATCATGGGCAACGAACGCTTCCTCAGCGGCCTGCTGCTGAGCGCGCAACTGGGGCTGATCGCGACCGCCATCGGGCTGGCGGTGGCGGTGCCCGCGGCGCTGGCGATCGCGCATTTCCGCTTCCGCGGTCGCGAGACGGTCAACAACCTGCTGCTGCTGCCGCTGATGGTGCCAGGCGTGGTGCTGGGCACCGCGATCTATGTCTTTCACGTCGAGACCGAGATCAACACCGGCCTGCCGATCCTCGGCTCGCTGGGCGGGCTGATCTGGGGGCATGTGCTGGTGACGATCCCGTGGATCGTGCGGCTGGTCACCGCCAGCCTCGCGGGCTTCGACCGCACGCTGGAGGAGGCGGCGCAGAGCCTCGGCGCCACGCCCTGGACCACGTTCCGGCGGGTGACGTTGCCCTCGATCCTGCCGGGCGTGGTGGCGGGGGCGCTGTTCGGGTTCGTGTCGTCCTTCGGCAATCTCGAGATGACGCTGTTCCTGGTCGGGCCGGGGCGTACGACGCTGCCGATCGCGATCCTGCAATATCTGCAATGGAAGGTGGACCCCACCATCGCCGCCATCTCGGTGGTGCAGATCGTGCTGGTCGCGGTGGCGATGCTGGTGACCGACCGTTTCGTCAAGCTCAGCCGGGCAGTCTGATGGCGCGTCTCGAACTCGAAACCCTCACCAAACGCTATGGCGACTTCCATGCCACGCGCGACGTGACGCTCGACGTCGAGGAGGGCGAGTTCCTCGTCATGCTCGGCCCCTCGGGCTGCGGCAAGACCACGACGCTGAGGATGATCGCGGGCTTCGTCGAGCCCTCGTCGGGCAGCGTGCGGCTGGGGGGCCGGGACATCACCCGGCTGCCGCCCTGGCGGCGCAACACCGGGCTGGTGTTCCAGAGCTATGCGCTGTTCCCGCACATGACCGTGAACCAGAACGTGGCCTTCGCGCTCGAGATGCGGCGCATGCCGGCGGCCGAGATCGGCACCCGCGTGGCCGAGGCGCTCAGGCTGGTGCGGCTCGGCCATCTGGGCGACCGGCTGCCGCGCCAGCTTTCGGGCGGGCAGCAGCAGCGCGTGGCGCTGGCGCGCGCGCTGGTGTTCCACCCCGACATCCTGCTGCTGGACGAGCCGCTCTCGAACCTCGACGCCAAGCTGCGCGAGGAGGTCCGGGTCGAGATCCGCAACCTGCAACGCGAGCTTGGTATCACCACCGTGATGGTGACCCACGACCAGGAGGAGGCGCTGACCATCGCCGACCGCCTGGTGGTGATGAACGAGGGACGGGTGCGCCAGATCGGCACGCAGCGCGACCTCTACGAGCGCCCGGCCGACCGGTTCGTGGCGGGCTTCGTCGGGCGCGGCAGCTTCCTCGAGGGCACCTCGGACGGGCAAGGCAGGTTCCGCACCGCGGGCGGGCTCGAGATCGCCTGCGCCCCGGTCGAGGCTGGTCCCGCGGTCCTTGGCCTCAGGCCCGAGCGGGTGGGCATCGCGTCCGAGGGGGCCGAGAACGGCTTCGAGGCGGTGGTCGAGTTCGTCTCGTATCTCGGCGGCCTGGTGGACCTGCATTGCCGCCTCACCGACAGCGACCGGGTCATTGCGCAGATGGTGAACACGGGCGGGGGCGACCTGCCGAAGGTCGGCGACCGGATCAGGATCGGATGGCCCGCTGCCGCGGCCTTCGTCTTTTCCGGCGAGAAGGCAACCTGACACCGATAACAGAAAGGGAGAGGACCATGACCAGCAGACCGATCTCGAGGCGCCGCCTGATGCAGGGCATCGGCGGCCTCGCAGCCGTCAGCGCGATCTCGAGCCCCTTTGTCGCCCGCGCCCAGGCCAAGGGCCGCGTCGTCGTCGGCACCTGGGGCGGCGACTATGCGCGCCTGCTCAACAAGAACATCGAGCAGCCCTTCCTGATCCCCGCCGGTTGGGAGGTGATCCAGGACCAGGCCGGCGACCCCGAGCGGCGCGCCAAGATGGCGGCCGAGCGCCGCCTGCCGCGCGGCACCACCGACCTGCAGGGCCTCAGCGCCGTCAACATGTATCAGGTGTTCGAGCAGGGCCTGACCCAGGAGGTCGACTACAGCCGGCTGAAGAACGGCGCCAACCTGCTCGACTCGATGAAATACCCCTATGGCGTCGGCCACATCTATTCGGGCATGGTCGCGGTCTACAACCCCGACAAGGTCGAGGCGCCCACCAGCTATTCGGATGTCTTCGACGGCAAGTGGGGCGATCGGCTGGGCCTGATCGACATCCAGTACCAGTACACGCTGGTTGCGGCCGCACTGGCCGCGGGCGGCGGCACGTCGGACCTCGCGCCCGGCCAGCAGCGCCTGCTCGACCTGCGCAAGGCGGGGGCGCGGATCTATCCGACCAACGAGGCGTTCGCGCAGGGCCTCGCCACCGGCGAGATCGACATCGGCATCATGTGGAAGGCCCGCACGGTGCAGTGGCAGAACGCCGGCATCAACGTGCGTTCGGTGGCGCCGAGCGAGGGGGCGATCGCCTATGTCTCGGGCTTCGCGATCCCGAAGAACGCGCCCAACATCGAGGGCGCCCACGCCTATCTCGACGCGATGCTCGAGGCGGCGGCGCAGGAGAACTTCGCCATCGACATGGGCTACAACCCGACCGTGACGAACGCCACGGTCGCGCCCGACCTGAACGAGCGGATCGGCTTCACGCCGGAGGAGCGCGCCGGCCTCGTCAACATGGATTATGGCTACATGATGCAGAACGACGTGGCCCTGAAGGAGTGGTGGGACAAGGAGTTCAAGGGCTGAGCCCCGCCTGACCCCCGCCGCCTGACCCCTTGGCGTGGCCGCCAGCCGGCCGCGCCCCACCCCGCCAGCGCCGAAGGCCGAGCATGCAGAGCGACAACGCCCGCACCGGATCGCCGATCACCGCCAGTTCGCTGGTGGGCCCCGCGGCCTTCATGACCGTGCTTGGCCTCGTGCTGCCGGTGCTGCTGTTGCTGCGCTACAGCCTCAACCTCTACGACCCGCGCGAGCTGATGATCGTGACCGTTTCGCCCGCGAACTACGTCAAGTTCTTCACCGACAGCTATTACCTCGACGTGTTCTTCACCACGGTCTGGGTGGCGATGTTCTGCACCCTGGTCTGTCTGATCATGGGCTTTCCGCTGGCCTATGTGCTGGCGCGCACGCAGACGCGGTTCAAGAACATCCTGATCATCCTGGTGGTCATGCCGCTGTTCGTCGGCAACGCGGTGCGCGCGGCCGGGTGGATGACGCTGTTCGGCAGCCAGGGGTTCCTCAGCATCACGCTGATGGACCTCGGCCTCGCCTCGGGGCCGACGGAACTCATGTTCACCACGCAGGCGGTGATCATCGGCATCATCGCCGTCAACCTGCCGTTCATGGTGCTGACGCTGCAAAGCGTGATCGAGGGCATCGACCGGGCGATGGAGGAGGCCGCCTTCTCGCTGGGTGCCGCACCCATGACGATGTTCCGCCGGGTGCTGTGGCCGCTCGCGCTGCCCGGGATCATCGCCGGGACGATCCTGACCTTCATCCTCGGCATGAACGCCTATGCCACGCCGGTGCTGCTGGGCGGGCCAAAGTTCAAGATGATGGCGCCGCTGGTGTTCGGGCAGTTCCAGCTCAACAACTGGCCGTTCGGCGCGGCGGTGGCCTTCATCCTGATGATCACCACGCTGTCGCTGACGGCGCTTGCCGCCTTCTGGATGCAGAAGCGCGCGCGATCGCGCTGACCGCCCGGCCCGGGCGATCGCCCGGGCGATCGGCCTGCGCCGGCGCCGTGCCCTCGCGCGCTGCGGCGCGATGACGCCCGGGCGATCTTTCGGCGCGCGCGCGCCCCGTCACGAAACTGCAACGCCGCGGTCAGCGCAGTGTCGCACGCTGCTGCTACCCCCTCGCTCAACCGAAGGGAGGCGCGCCATGCAGTCGATTTCCGTCGATCGCCTATCGAAGCATTTCGGCAGGAAGCCGGCCCTTGCCGGGATCGACTTCACGCTGGGGCAGGGCGAGATGGTCGCCCTGATCGGCGCCTCGGGGTCGGGCAAGTCGACGCTGATCCGGCACCTCGCCGGGCTCGAGCGCGCCGATCGCGGCTCGGGCGCGGTGCGCGTGCTGGGCCGCAGCATGCAGGCCGATGGCCGGCTGGCGGCCGACGCGCGCACCATCCGGCGCGATGTCGGCGTGATCTTCCAGCAGTTCAATCTGGTCGGCCGGCTGCCGGTCATCGTCAACGTGCTGGTCGGCTTGCTGGGCCGCATCCCGCGCTGGCGTGGCACGCTGGGCCTGTGGACCGCCGCCGAGAAGCGCGCCGCGCGCGAGGCGCTGGAGCGGGTCGGCGTGGGCGAGTTGGCCTGGCAGCGCGCCTCGACGCTGTCGGGCGGCCAGCAGCAGCGCGCCGCCATCGCGCGGGCGCTGGTGCAGCAGGCGCGGGTCCTGCTGGCCGACGAGCCGATCGCCTCGCTCGATCCGGCCTCGGCGCGCCGGGTGATGGACACGCTGGCCACCATTTGCCGTGAGGACGGGATCACCGTGCTCGTGTCGCTGCACCAGGTGGAATATGCCCGCAGCTTCTGCCCGCGCACCATCGCGATGCGCGACGGCCGGATCGTGTTCGACGGGCCTTCGGCCAGGCTGACGAATGCGTTCCTGACCGAGCTGTATGGCGAGGCGTCCGAGGAGCTGGTGCTGCCCGATGCCCCGCCCGCCCGGACTCCGGCGCCGCGCCCGGTCGCGCTGCCCGCCGGCGCGCGCATCGCCGCCGCCGGCGCCTGAAACCACCCACCCCAAGCATGGAGACCGACACATGAACATCGCCATCCGCACCCTCGGGGCGGCGGCCCTCGCCCTTGGCCTCGCCGCCGGCGCGGCCGCGGCCCAGACGATCAACTTCGGCATCATCTCGACCGAGTCGCAGCAGAACCTGCGCCCGAAATGGGAGCCCTTCCTGGCCGCGATGGCGCAGAAGACCGGCTACGAGGTGAAGCCGTTCTTCGCCTCGGACTATGCCGGGGTGATCGAGGGCATGCGCTTCGGCAAGGTCGATCTCGCCTGGTATGGCAACAAGTCGGCGATGGAGGCGGTCGACCGCGCCAATGGCGAGATCTTCGTCCAAACCGTCGATGTCGAGGGCAACCCGGGCTACTGGTCGCTGATCCTCGCGCCCAAGGACAGCCCGCTGGCCTCGATCGACGACCTGCTGAAATGCGACGGCTCGCTCGACTTCGGGATCGGCGACCCGAACTCGACCTCGGGCTACCTGGTGCCGATGACCTTCATCTTCGCCAAGAACGGCGTCGATCCCAAGAAGTGCTTCAAGACCGTCCGCAACGCCAATCACGAGACCAACGCCATGGCGGTGGCGATGGGCCAGGTCGATGCGGCCGCCAACAACACCGAAAGCCTGCGCGTGCTCGAACAGCGCAACCCCGACGCCTTCGCCAAGATCAAGGTGATCTGGAAGTCGCCGCTGATCCCGTCCGACCCGATCGTCTGGCGCAACGATCTCACCGACGAGACGAAGGCCAGGCTGCGCGACTTCTTCCTGACCTTCGGCACCGAGGCATCGGACGGCGATGCGGCGGCCGAAAAGGCGATCCTCGCCGGGCTCGACTGGGCGCCGTTCCGCGCGTCGTCGAACGACCAGCTCCTGCCGATCCGCATGATGCAGATCGCCAAGGACATCGGCCAGATCCGGGCGAACGACTCGCTCTCGGCCGACGAGAAGGCCGCGAAGATCGCCGCGCTCGAGGCGCAGCAGGCCGAGTTGCAGGCGAAGATCGACCGCCACACCGGGAGCTGAGCCGAGCCCCAATGACCCCGGAGGGCGCCGCGCAGGTGGCGCCCTCCGCCCGTTCCCGCCACAAAGGTTCCAGCATGTCCGACACCGTCCGCCCGGCTGCCGCCCAGCCCTTCGTCGTCGCCCGCGACTGGACGCGCACGGCCTTTGGCACGATCGTCTGGGGCGGCGTCGCGCTCGCGCTCGCCTGGAGCTGGTTCCCCGCCGAGATGGACCGCTGGGTCTATCTGTTCACCGATGCTGGCAACATGGCGGACTATGCCTCGGGCTTCCTGGCGCCGAACTTCACCGATCTCGACTACTATGTCGGCGAGATGATCCTGACGGTGCAGATCGCGATCTGGGGCACGGTGCTGGCGGTGCTGTTCGCGGTGCCGTTCGGCATCCTCAGTTCCAGCAACATGGTGCCGGTCTGGGTGTGGCAGCCGGTCCGCCGCCTGATGGACGCGCTGCGCGCCATCAACGAGCTGGTGTTTGCCGTGCTGTTCGTGGTCGCCGTCGGCCTCGGCCCCTTCGCCGGGGTGATGGCGCTGTTCCTCCACACCACCGGCGTGCTGGCCAAGCTGTTCTCCGAGGCGGTCGAGGCGATCGACCCCCGCCCGGTCGAGGGCATCCGTGCCACCGGCGCCTCGAAGTTGCAGGAGGTGGTCTACGGCGTCATCCCGCAGGTTCTGCCGCTGTGGATGTCGTTCTCGCTGTATCGCTTCGAATCGAATGTGCGCTCGGCCACGGTGCTCGGGCTGGTCGGCGCCGGGGGGATCGGGCAGGTGCTGTTCGAGTCGATCCGCGGGTTCTATTATGCCGAGACCTCGGCGCTGCTGATCGTCGTCATCGTGACCGTCACGCTGGTCGACCTGCTGTCGCAACTGCTGCGGAAGATGGTGATCTGAGCGCGGGCGGGCGCTGTCAGCCCACCCGCCCGCCGCCGCGCCAGACCGCGCGGACCACCGCCGCCTCGTCCAGCATCGCCACGCGGACCAGATCGGCGAGACAGCCCGCGGCGATGCGTCCGCGGTCGGCCAGCCCGGTCGCGTCGGCCGGCGTCGCGGTCACGGTGCGGATGGCGCGCGGCAGGTCGTCCCACAGCGCCGCCAGCCGGAACGCGGCGGTGAGCAGCGCCGAGGGCACATAGTCCGACGACAGCACGTCGAGCCGGTCGCGCCCGGCCAGCGCCATCGCCGAGACATTGCCCGAATGCGAGCCGCCCCGGATGATGTTCGGCGCCCCCATGATGATGCGGATGCCGTGCTCGTGGCAGGCGTCGGCCGCCTCGACCGTGGTCGGGAACTCGGCCAGCCGGATGCCGAGCGCGGCCGATTGCGCGACCTGATCGCGGGTGGTGTCGTCATGGCTGGCCAGTGCTGCGCCGAAGCGTGCGGCGGCGGCCACGGCCGCGCGCTCATGCGCCGCGCCGAACCGGTCGCGCCGCGCCACCTGGTCGGCGACATGCCGGGCGAAGCCTTCCTCGGTCATGCCGTATTTGCCCGACACATAGTCGCGCAGTTTCGTGAGATCGCGGAACTGGCGCTGCCCGGGCGTGTGATCCATCAGGCTGACCAGCCGCACGCGGTCGTCGGCGCCGAATTCGTCCAGCTCGTCGATCAGCGTCTCGGAGCAGACCTCGGCGCGCAGATGCAGCAGATGCCGGATGCGCAGCGCGCCGCGGTCCCGCAGCGCCAGGATCTCGTGCGCCACGCCGCGGGCGTAGCGGCCGTAATTGGTGCTGTCGCTGTCGATCGAGCCGACCCGCAAGGCGTCGAACACCGTGGTGGTGCCACAGGACGCCAACTCGCCGTCATGCGCGAGGATCGCCTGCAGATGCGGCAGGTTCACCTTGGGCCGGGGCTGGATGTGGCGCTCGAGATTGTCGGTGTGCAGTTCGACCAGCCCCGAGATCAGGTAGTCGCCGCCGAAATCCACCGCCCCCGCGGGCACCCGGTCGCCTTCCTCGACGGCCACGATCTGGCCGCGCGACACCGCGACCGCGCCGGTCATCACCCGGTCGGCCAGAACGACCCGGGCATTCGCGAGGCAGATCTCGCCGGACGCGCCGGCCTCCCGGGGCTGCGGCGCAGGCGGGGTCGTGAGGGTCAAGGTCATGTCGCGTTCCCGTCGTGTCGCTGCCCTGTGCCGCCGGATGAAGGGGTGCCGGCGGGCCCGGGCGCCGGATGGTCCGTCTTGGCGCCCTCACCCGGATAAAGCACCGCCATCGCCTGCGCCACCGCCTCGTTCAG
>JAVVFE010000042.1:0-13327 GCA_032251175.1 Thermohalobaculum sp. | reverse complement strand
GGACCGCGCCGGCCGAGACCTGTGCCGCCATGGTGATCGGCGCGGGGCCGGCCGGCCTTGCCGCGGCCGAGGCGATGATCGCGGCCGGCGTGGTGCCGGTGGTGATCGAGGCCAATCCGACCGTGGCGCGCAAGTTCCTGATGGCCGGCAAATCGGGGCTGAACCTGACCAGGGACGAGCCCGGGCCCGCCTTCCTCGCCGCCTTCGGCGCGGCGGCCGGGCATCTGCGCCCGATGCTGTCGGCGTTCGGCCCGCGCGCGGCGATGGCCTGGGCCGAGGGCTTGGGCGAGGCGCTGTTCACCGGCTCGTCGGGCCGGGTCTTTCCGATCGCGATGAAGGGCTCGCCCTTGCTGCGCCGCTGGCTCGGGCGCCTGGCCGGGGCCGAGATCCGCACCCGCTGGCGCTGGCAGGGCTGGGCGGGCGAGGCGCTGTGTTTCGCCACGCCGGAAGGGCCGCGCCGGATCCGCGCCGGGGCCGTGGTGCTGGCGCTGGGCGGGGCGTCCTGGCCGCGGCTTGGGTCGGACGCCGCCTGGGTGCCCTGGCTTGCGGCGCACGGCGTGCGGGTGGCCGCGTTCCGCCCCGCCAACATGGGGTTCGATGTCGCCTGGCCCGACCATTTCGCCGACCGCTTCGCGGGGGTGCCGGTGAAGAATATCGCGCTCTCGGTCGGGGCGATCCGGGCGCGGGGCGAGTTCGTCGTCACCCGCCACGGCATCGAGGGCGGGCTGGTCTACGCCGTGGCAGCGGCCCTGCGCGATGCGCTGGCGGCGGGGGGCGGCGGGCTCACGCTCGACCTTGCGCCCGACCTGACGGTCGAGGCGCTGGCCCGGCGCCTGGCGCGCCCGCGCGGGCGCGCCTCGCTCGCCAGCCACCTGCGCAAGACCGTCGGGGTCGCGGGCGTGCGCGCGGGGCTGCTGCGTGCGCTTGCGCCGGGCGCGCTGGCCGACCCCGCCGCCATCGCCGCGGCACTCAAGGCCCTGCCGGTCCCGGTGCTGCGTCCCCGCCCGATCGCCGAGGCGATCTCGTCCGCCGGCGGCGTGGCCTGGGACGAGGTCGACGCGGACCTGATGCTGACCCGGCTGCCCGGCGTCTTTGTCGCCGGCGAGATGCTGGACTGGGAGGCGCCGACCGGGGGCTACCTGCTGACCGCCTGCCTCGCCACCGGCTTTCATGCCGGGCGCGCGGCGGCGGCGCGGGCGGGCTTGCCACCCGCCCCCCCGGCGGGCCAGTCTCGCCCCGCAGCCGAAGGGGGAGCCGCATGACCGCGACCGACGACGAGACCGCGCCGCAGGGCGAACTCACGCTCCAGACCATCGCCATGCCCGCCGACACCAACGCGAACGGCGACATCTTCGGCGGCTGGCTGATGGCGCAGATGGACCTGGGCGCGAGCGTCATGGCGCGCCGGCGCGCCCGCGGGCGGGTGGCGACGATCGCGGTCGAGCGGATGACCTTTCACCGCCCGGTCCGGGTCGGCGACGTGGTCTCGATCCACAGCCGCATGGCGCGCGAGGGGCGCAGCTCGATGCAGATCGACGTCGAGGTCTGGATCACCCGGATGCCCGCCGCCGAACATGTGAAGGTGACCGAGGCGATCTTCACCTTCGTCGCGATCGACGACGCCGGCAAACCCCGCCCGTTGCCCTGAGAGGGGTCTTCCCCCCTTGCGCAGACCGACGCCCCGCCGGCGCAGGCCGTGCCGCGCGCGCGCCCTGGCCCCCGAGCCGGGGCCTCCCTGGTGCGCGCGCCCCGTGTCGCGCCCGTGCCGTCCGGGCTCAGGCCGCGCCCACGTCGCGCGCCACCAGGTCGCGGTAGAGCGCGCGGATGCGCGCCGTCACCGGGCCCATGCCGCCATCGCCGATGCGCCGGCCGTCGATCTCGGCCACCGGGGTCTGCGCGCCGAACGTGCCGGTCAGGAACGCCTCGTCGGCCGAATGGGTCTCGACCAGCGAGAAGTTGCGCTCGAACACGGGCATGCCGTTCGCGCGGCAGAGCCCGATGACATGCCCCCGCGTGATGCCGTTGAGGCAGTAGTCGCCGGTCGAGGTCCAGACCTCGCCCCGGCGCACGATGAAGAAGTTGCACGAATTCGTGGTGTTCACGAAGCCGAACGGGTCGAGCATCAGCGCCTCGTCCGCCCCCGCCTTCTCGGCGTGGATGCAGGCGAGGATGCAGTTCAGCTTGGAATGCGAGTTCAGCTTGGGGTCCTGGGTCAGCGGCAGGCCGCGGTGCTGCGGCACGGTCATCAGGCGGATGCCGCGCGGCTGGCTGGGGCGGCTGTGCTCGGCGATGATGACGATGGTGGGCCCCGAGCGCGAGAGTTTCGGATGCTGGAACGGCCGCGCCTTGACGCCGCGCGTCACCATCAGGCGGGCATGCGCGTCGTCGGTCATGCCGTTCGCGCGCGCGGTCTCGTCGAGCGCCGCCGCCAGATCCGCGCGCGTGCGCCCGATGTCGAGGTCGATGGCGCGCGCCGCCTCGAACAGCCGGTCGAGATGCGCGTCGCGGAAGGCCCAGCGCCCGTGGTGCAGGCGCAGGCCCTCCCACACCCCGTCGCCCAGCATGAAGCCGCTGTCGTAGACCGACACCGCCGCCTCGGCGCGCGGCACGAGGCGGCCGTTGACGTGGATCAGAAGCGCCGCGTTGCGCGCGTCGTCCTCGGCGTCATGGGCGCTCATGTGCTCGGCGTCGGTCATGGTCTGGCTGCCCTCCGGTCGTGAAAAGGCTGCGCGCGGCCCGCCGCGCGCAGCCCTGTCGTGGTGCCCGCCGGGATCAGCGGTAGTCGTAGGTGCCGTTCTTCCACTCGTACCAGACATAGCCCGGCAGGGTGACGTCGCCCTTCGCGTCGAACGACAGCTCGCCCAGCACCGTATTGAACTTGCCCGAATGCAGCGCCGCCGCGACCGGCTCAAGATCGGTCGCGCCCGCCGCCTTCGCCGCCTGCGCCCAGGCCTGGATCGCGGCGTAGGTATAGAGCACATAGCCCTCGGGCTCGATCCCCTTCGCCTTGAACTTCGCCACCACGTCCTGCGCGCCCGCGTTCTTGCGCGGGTCGGGCGAGAAGCTCATCAGCGTGCCCTGGCCGGCGTCGCCGGTGATCGACCAGTATTCGTTGGTCACCAGCGCGTCGCCCGACACGAGCTGGGTGCTCATGCCCTGGTCGCGCATCTGGCGCACGATCAGGCCGGCCTCGGTGTGGTAGCCGCCCAGGTAGACGACGTCGATGTTCTCCTGCTTCAGCTTCGAGACCAGGGCGGTGTAGTCCTTCTCGCCCGCCGTGATCGCCTCGTACATCGCGGGCTTGCCACCCTTGGCCTCGTAGGCGGCTTTCGTCTCGTCGGCGAGGCCCTTGCCGTAGGCGGTCTTGTCGTGAAGGATCGCGACCTTCTTGCCGGCGAATTCGGTGGCCAGAAGCTCGCCTGCAACCAGGCCCTGCTGGTCGTCGCGGCCGCAGACGCGGAACACGTTGGGGCCGCCCTCGTCGGTGAACTTGGGGTTGGTCGAGGCGGGCGAGATCTGGATGATCCCCTCCTCCTCATAGACCTTCGAGGCCGGGATCGACGAGCCCGAGCAGAAATGCCCGGCCATGAACACCACGCCCTTCGAGGCCATCTGGTTCGCCACCGCCACCGCCTGCTTGGGGTCGCAGGCGTCGTCGCCGACGCTGAGCACGAGCTGCTCGCCGTTCACGCCGCCGGCGGCGTTGATGTCCTCGACCGCCTGCTCGGCGCCCGCCTTCATCTGCGCGCCGAAGCTCGCATACTGGCCGGTCATCGGCCCCGCCGTCGCGATCTGGATCTCGGCCAGCGCCGCGCCCTGGCCCAGCATCAGCCCGAGCGACAGCGCGGTTCCCATCAGAAGCAGTTTCTTCATGTCAGGTCCTCTCCCTGGTTTGCGAAGCGCCGCAGCGGCATGTGCCGCCCGGGCTTCCTGCGTCGTCAACCTTCAGCGCCACGGGGACGCGGCCCGACCGGGGCGGCGCGTCATGTCCGCGCCCGCCAGGCGAAGGGGCCCGCGCGCTCGTAGAGCCACGCGTATTGCGACACCATCTGGTTCACCCGCTTCAGGCGGTAGCCCAGCAGCGCCAACCCGATCACCGCCGCCGTGTCGGCCAGATAGTATTGCACCGACAGCAGGGTTCCACCGAAAAGTGCGAAGTGGAAGAAGCGGATCGCCAGCCCCAGCAGCGCCATGTAGAACACCAGCAGCCAGATCGGCTTCCAGGTCGATGCCAGCGCCCGGCCCGACATGAAGGCCGCGCCGCCGCCGATCACCAGCGTCACGAAGAAGAAGGTGACGCCCGAAACCTCCCAGATCACGCCCATCTCAGTGCGCCCCTCCCTCGAGATAGGCGGCCCGGATCTCCTCGCGCGCCAGCAATTCGGTGCCGGTGCCGCTCATCGTGATCCGCCCGTTGACCATGACATGGCCGCGATGCGCCAGCTTGAGCGCATGGTAGGCGTTCTGCTCGACCAGGAACACCGTCAGCCCGTCGTCGCGGTTGAGCTGGCGGATCGCGTCGAAGATCAGGCGCACCACCAGCGGCGCAAGCCCCAGCGACGGCTCGTCGAGCAGCAGCAGCCGCGGGCGGGCCATCAGGGCCCGGGCGATCGCCAGCATCTGCTGCTCGCCGCCCGACAGCGTGCCGCCGCGCTGCTCGCGCCGGTCCTTGAGGCGCGGGAACAGCGTGAAGGCGCGCTCGAGGTCCTGCGCGAAATGTTGCGGGCCGGCGACCGAGGCGCCGATCATCAGGTTTTCCAGCACCGTCATGCGCCCGAAGATCCGCCGCCCCTCGGGCGACTGGGCGATGCCCATGTGCATGATCTGGTGCGTCGGCAGGCGAGTGATGTCCTGGCCGTCATAGACGATGCGCCCGGTGCGGGCCTGCGGCGCGCCGCAGATCGTCATCATCAGGGTCGATTTGCCGGCGCCGTTCGCGCCGATCATGGTGACGATCTCGCCCTCGCGCACGTCGAGCGAGACGCCGCGCAGCGCCTGGATGCGGCCGTAGAAGGTCTCGACCCCGGCGATATCAAGCAGCACCTGCGCGCTCATGCCGGCCCCTCCCCGCCAAGCGCCGCGACGGTTTCCTCGATCTCGTGTTCGACCTCCTCGACCTCCTCGTCCTCGACCCCCAGATAGGCGGCGATCACCTTGGGGTCGTTGCGGATCTGGTCGGGCGTGCCGTCGGCGATCCTGGCGCCGTAGTCCAGCACCACGATATGGTCGGAAATCCCCATCACCACGCTCATGTCGTGCTCGATCAGCAGGATACCGACGCCGCGCTCGCGCCGGATGAACAGCAGCAGCCGGTTCAGATCCTCGCTCTCGCGCGGGTTGAGGCCGGCAGCAGGCTCGTCGAGGCACAAAAGCTTCGGCCCGGTGCACATCGCCCGCGCGATCTCGAGCCGGCGCTGGTCGCCATAGGGCAGATCGCCCGCCGCGTCGTCGGCCCGCGCCATCAGCCCGGTCTGCTCGAGCCAGTATTTCGCCAGCTCCACCGCCCCGCGCTCGGCCGCCCGGTAGCCGCCGATCCCCAGCACGCCGCCGAAGGTGTAGCCCGAGGCCCGCATCAAGGGGTTGTGCTGCGCGATCATCAGGTTTTCCAGCACCGTCATGCCGCCGAACAGGCGGATGTTCTGGAACGTGCGCGCAACCTTTGCCTGCCGCGGGATCTGGAAGTCCGGCAGGCGCTCCAGCAGGAATGTCGCGCCGTCCTCGTGGTGCATGGTGATGCGGCCGACGGTCGGCTTGTAGAAGCCGGTGATGCAGTTGAAGACGGTGGTCTTGCCCGCCCCGTTCGGGCCGATCAGCGCGGTGATCTCGCCCCGCCGGGCAATGAAGCTCAGGTCATCGACCGCCGTCAGGCCGCCGAACCGCATGGTGAGGTGCTCGACCTCCAGAAGCGTGTCGCCCGCCATGTCAGTGCCCCTCGCCCTGCGCGACCAGACTGCCCGAGACCGACTTCTTCTCGCGCAGGAAGATCGAGGGCTCGCGCGTTGCGATCAGCCCGCGCGGGCGCCAGATCATGATCAGCACCATGGCAGCACCGAAGATCAGCATGCGGTAATCCTCGGCCTCGCGGAACACCTCGAAGCCGCCGATCAGCGCGACCGCGGCGATCACCACGCCGATCTGCGAGCCCATGCCGCCCAGCACGACGATGGCAAGGATCAGCGCCGATTCGATGAAGGTGAAGCTCTCGGGCGAGATGAAGCCCTGCCGGGTCGCGAAGAACGCGCCGGCAAAGCCCGCGAACATCGCCCCCGTGGCAAACGCCGTCAGCTTCACCGAGGTGGTGTTGAGCCCCAGCGAGCGGCAGGCGATCTCGTCCTCGCGCAGCGCCTCCCAAGCCCGCCCGATCGGCAGGCGGCGCAAGCGCATGGTGACGAAGTTGGTCAGCAGCGCCAGCGCCAGGATCAGGAAATACAGGAACACGATCCGGTGCATCGACGAGAAGTCGAGCCCGAACACATCGGCGAACCCGCCCTCGCCGCGCTTGAACTCGATGCCGAAGAAGCTGGGCCGCGGGATGCCCGACAGCCCGTCAGGCCCGCCGGTGAACCAGTACCAGTTCAGCAGCACGACGCGGATGATCTCGCCGAACGCCAGCGTCACGATGGCGAGGTAGTCGCCGCGCAGGCGCAGCACCGGAAAGCCCAGGATGATGCCCCAGAACGCCGCCAGGATCCCCGCGACCGGCAGGCTCAGCCAGAACGACCAGCCGAAATTCAGCGCCAACAGCGCGTAGGAGTAGGCCCCCACCGCATAGAAGGCGACATAGCCGAGATCGAGCAGTCCGGCCAACCCCACCACGATGTTGAGCCCCCAGCCCAGCATCACATAGGTCAGCACCAGGATCGACAGATCGAGGATGTAGCGATCGGTGAACGGCAGGAACGGCAGCACCAGCGCGAACACCAGCAGGACCGGCGAGAACACCCGCCCCACCTTGATCATCACCGCCGCCCAGCCCCTGGTCAGCCCGGCCGGCATCAGCGGCGGCGCCCCCTCGGCCCGGTTCCACAGCGTCAGCAGCAGCACCGCCCGCCCGCCGACCGCGATGGCGACCAGGATCAGCGCCGACGCCCATTGCGGCTGAAGCTCGAGCCCGCCCGGCACGGTCGCGGTCCGCAGGCCGACCATGACGCCGAAGATGGCGAGGCACAGGAACGCCGTGACCGCAAGGTCGGTGACGATGTCGCGCGGGGAACGCAGGGATTTCGACGCCATCAGACCTTCTCGACCTCCGGCTTGCCCAGCAGGCCCTGCGGCAGGAAGATCAGCACCAGCGCCAGCATCGCGAAGGCCGCAACATCCTTGTATTCGATCGAGAAATAGGCCGACCAGAAGGTCTCGATCAGGCCGATCACCAGGCCCCCCAGCATCGCGCCCGGCAGCGAGCCGATGCCGCCCAGCACGGCAGCGGTGAACGCCTTCACCCCCGCCACGAAGCCGATGAAGAAGTCGATGACACCGTAATAGAGCAGGAACATCAGCCCCGCCACCGCCGCCAGCGCCGCCCCCATCACGAAGGTCAGCGAGATGGTGCGGTCGACATTGATACCCGACAGCGCCGCCATCTTGCGGTCCTGCTCGCAGGCGCGCTGCGCGCGTCCCAAGGACGTCCGGGCGATGATCAGCGAGAAGGCGACCATCAGCAGCATGGTGAGGGTGATGATGAAGATCTGCATGTTCGAGATCTGCACCACGAACTCGCCCCGCTCGTCCACCCGGCGCATGATGGTGTAGCCGCCCGAGATGATCGGCTGCAGCGGCTTGACGCGCGCGCCCTGCGCGATCTGCACATAGTTCTGCAGGACGATCGACATGCCGATCGCGGTGATCAGCGGCGCCAGGCGGAACGAGCCGCGCAGCGGCCGGTAGGCGATGCGCTCGACCGTCCAGCCATAGACCGAGGCGACCAGCATCGCGCAGACCAGCACCAGGATCAGCGCGAGGATCGTGAGCCCCAGCCCGGTCGAGGCCGTCAGCCCCAGCGCCGTGATCGCGATCAGCGCCACGAACGCGCCCACCATGAAGATATCGCCATGGGCGAAGTTGATCATGCCGACGATGCCGTAGACCATCGTGTAGCCGATCGCGATCAGGCCGTAGATCGACCCCAGCGTGATCCCGTTGATGAGCTGCTGAACGAAGTATTCCATCGGCCTCCCCTCGCGTCTGCTGCCGGCTGCGGGCCGGGTGCAGCGCCGCGTCACATATTCCGCGCGGCCATCTGAGCTAAGGCAAGATACGACGCGGTGACAACACAAATCGCGCGCTAAACCGTCTCGCACAGGCCCATCGCGGCGGTTGCCGCGCGGCCCGCCGCCGGGGCATGGTCGGTCGGAACGGAGGGCCGCGCGATGCACAACAAGATCATTTCGGCCGCCGAGGCCGCCCGCCTGGTCGGCGACGGCGACTGGCTCACGACCTCGGGCTTCGTCGGCATCGGCGTGCCGGACGAGTTGCTCGCCGCCCTCGAGGCGCGGTTCCTCGAGACCGGCGCGCCGCGGGACCTGGGTCTCCTGTTCGCCGCCGGCCAGGGCGACGGGCGCACCCGCGGGCTGAACCGACTGGGGCACGAGGGCCTGCTCGCCCGGGTCATCGGCGGGCACTGGGGGCTGATCCCCAAGGTCGGCGCGCTGGCGCTCGCGGGCAAGATCGAGGGCTGGAACCTGCCGCAGGGCGTGATCAGCCAGCTCTACCGCGACATTGCCGCCGGCAAGCCGGGCGCGATCTCGAAGATCGGGCTCGAGACCTTCGTCGACCCCCGCCTTCAGGGCGGCCGGATCAACGCGCGCTCGACCGACGAGGTGGTGCGCCTGATCGAGATCGACGGCGAGGAACACCTGCTCTACCGCGCCCGCCCGCTGGATGTCGCCTTCCTGCGCGGCACCACCGCCGACGAGGCCGGCAACATCACCATGGAGCGCGAGGCGCTGATCCTCGACAACCTGGCGCAGGCGATGGCGGTGAGGAATTCCGGCGGCCTGGTGATCGTGCAGGTGGAACGCATCGCCGCCTCGCACACCCTCAACCCGCGCGAGGTGGTCATCCCCGCGCCCCTGGTCGATGCCGTGGTGGTGGCGCAGCCCGAAAACCACCTGCAGACCTATGCCACCGCCTATTCGCATCACTTCTCGGGCCGCTTCCGGGCGCCCGAGGGGGCTGTGGGGGCTGTGGGGGCGATGGCGCTCGACGCGCGCAAGGTGATCGCGCGGCGTTGCGCGTTTGAACTCCCGGTGAACGGCGTCGTCAATCTCGGCATCGGCATGCCCGAGGGCGTAGCCGCGGTCGCGGGCGAGGAGGGCCTCACGCGCCACCTGACCCTGACCGCCGAGCCCGGCGTGGTCGGCGGCCAGCCGGCCTCGGGCCTCGATTTCGGCGCGGCGATCAACACCGACGCGATCATCGCGCAGAACGCGCAGTTCGACTTCTACGACGGCGGCGGGCTCGACATGGCCTGCCTCGGGCTGGCCGAGGCCGACCCGATGGGCAATGTCAACGTCTCACGCTTCGGGCCCAAGCTCGCGGGGGCGGGCGGCTTCATCAACATCTCGCAATCGGCCAAGCGGCTGGTGTTCGCCGGCACCTTCACCGCCGGTGGGCTCGATGTCGCGGTCGCGGGCGGGGCGATCGAGATCCGCGCCGAGGGCCGGGCGCAAAAGTTCCGCGAGGCGGTCGAGCAGATCACCTTCTCGGGCGCGCGCGCCGCGCGCCTCGGCCAGCCCGTGCTCTATGTCACTGAACGCTGCGTGTTCGAGCTGACGCCCGAGGGGCTGCGATTGACCGAGATCGCGCCGGGCGTCGATCTCGCGCGCGACATCCTCGGCCAGATGGCGTTCCGCCCGCTGATCGGCGAGGTCGCGCCGATGGACGCCCGCATCTTCCGCGACAGGCCGATGGGGCTGAAGACCGACCTGCTGCACCTCGACCTCGCCCACCGCATCGCGCTCGACCCCGCCACGGGCCAGCTTTTCATCAATTTCGAGAAGCTGCGGGTGCGCACGCCCGGCGACATCGCCCGCATTCGCGCCCGCGTCGAGGAGGTCTGCGCGCCGCTGGGCCGCCGGGTCGACGTGGTGGTGAACTACGACGGCGCCCGGATCGAGGAGGAGGTCGAAGGCGCCTATGCCGCGATGGTGGCCGACGTGACCGAGCGTTTCTACGCCCGCGTCAGCCGCTATTCCGGCTCGGCCTTCATGCGGCTCAAGCTGGGGCGCACGCTGTCCGAGCGGGCGGTGGCGCCCCACATCTTCGAGACCGCGGCCGAGGCGCGCGCCTTCCTCGATACCGCCGAGGGCATTTGACCCGCGCCACGCGCCGGGCTAGGCATGGGCTCCGATCACAACCCCCCGAGCGGAGGATTTCATGCTCAGGAAGCTCAGCCTTCTGGCCGCCCTGCTCTTTACATTCGCGACACCGGAGGCACGCGCCGTGGACATCAAGGACCCCGAGAACACGCTGATCATCGAGCTGAAATCCGGCCAGGTGGTCATCGAGATGCTGCCCGACGTGGCGCCCGGCCATGTCGAGCGCATCAAGACGCTCGCCCGTGCCGGCGAGTATGACAACGTCGCCTTCCACCGCGTGATCGAGGGCTTCATGGCCCAGACCGGCGACGTGCAGTTCGGCGACATGGAGAACGGCTTCGCAGCAGGGCGCGCCGGCACCGGCGGCTCGAAGCTGCCCGACCTGAAGGCCGAATTCTCGGCCGTGCCGTTCGACCGTGGCGTCGCCGGCATGGCGCGCTCGCAGAGCCCGAATTCCGCCAACTCGCAGTTCTTCATCATGTTCGAGGACGGCCACTTCCTGAACAACCAGTATACCGTCTGGGGCCGGGTGATCGACGGCATGCAGCATGTCGACAACATCAAGCGCGGCGCGCCGGGCTCGGGCGCGGTGACCGACCCCGACCGCATGGTCAAGGTCCGGGTCGCCGCCGACAAGTGAGAGCGCAGCGCCGTGAAGGCGCCTCAAGCTCCGCTGTCCCGGGCTTGACCCGGGACCCCGGCGGGTAGGACGCCCCACGCTCCATCGCGACCCCGGCTTGGGCAAAGGCGGTGCGACGTTCGCCCTTGGCGGTGTGCGATTCATGCCGGTTGGCATGAGACGGCGCGGCCCTTCGCGGGCCGGTCAATCGGGGGCGCGGGCTTGAGGGCTCGCGCCCCTTCGCGTTCGCCCGAGCGGTGTGCGTCCCGAACTGAAAGCGCGCGCCCCCCACCCCCGCCGTCCCGGGCTCACGCCCCGGGACCCCGTCGGTACTCGGGCCCGATCGCGAGCGAGCCGCAGGGGCGGATTCCCCTTTACCCCGCCCCGCCGCTCGCCTATCTGCGCGGCCATGCAGCTTTCCGACTTCGACTTCGACCTGCCCGAGGGCCTGATCGCGCTCCGGCCGGTCCGCCCGCGGCCCGCCTCGCGCCTTCTGGTCGCGCAAGGGGCCGCGACCCATGACAGCCATGTGCGCGACCTCGACCGCTGGCTGCGCCCCGGCGACCTTCTGGTGTTCAACGACACCCGCGTGATCCCGGCCCGCCTGTTCGGCGAGCGTCGGCGCGCCAGCCGCGACGGCGAAGGCATCGCGCGGATCGAGGCGACCCTGATCCACCGCGACACGCCCGACACATGGTCGGCGCTGGTCCGCCCGGCGCGGCGCCTCAGGCCCGGCGACGTGATCCGCTTCGGCGAGAGCCTGTCGGCCGAGGTCACCACCACCCCCGCCGAGGGGCAGACGCGGCTCCGCTTCGACCGCGCCGGCGACGCCCTCGACGCCGCCATCGCCGCCACCGGCGTCATGCCGCTGCCCCCCTACATCGCCCAGAAGCGCCCCGCCGACGCGCAGGACACCGAGGACTACCAGACCATCTTCGCCCGCCACCCCGGATCGGTCGCGGCCCCCACCGCCGCGCTGCATTTCGACGAGGACCTGCTCGCCCGCCTCGACGCGGCCGGGGTGCTCTCGGCGCGCGTCACGCTCCATGTCGGCGCCGGCACCTTCCTGCCGGTCAAGACCGAGGCCATCGCCGACCACCGGATGCACGCCGAATGGGGCGAGATCGGCCCCGAGGCGGCCGAGGCGATCACCGCCGCGCGCGCCGCGGGCGGGCGGATCATCCCGGTCGGCACCACCGCGCTGCGCCTGATCGAGAGCGCGGCGGCCGCTGACGGGCGCCTTGGCCCATGGCGGGGCGAGACCGCGATCTTCATCACCCCCGGCTACCGCTTCCGCCTCGCGGACGGGCTGATGACGAATTTCCACCTGCCGAAGTCCACCCTCTTCATGCTGGTCTCGGCGCTGATGGGCCTGCCGCGGATGCAGGCGCTCTATGCCCACGCCATCGCGCATGGCTATCGCTTCTTCTCCTATGGCGACGGCTCGCTGCTCATGCCCGAGGGACGCTGAGCGCCCGATCTGCGACACGATCTGCCGCGCCCGGGATGGCGCGGCCGGACAAATCCCCGCAGGATGGCACAAACACCCGGCCCCGGCCGAGCCGACGAAGGACCCCCGATGCGCGCCGTGCTCAAGACCTCGTGGCCGCTCCTGATCGGCATGTTCCTGCTGATGATCGGCAATGGCATGCAGGGCACCGTGCTGGGCGTGCGCGGCGGGCTGGAAGGGTTCGACGCGACCACCATGGGCCTGGTGATGTCGGGCTACTTCCTCGGCTTCCTGGGCGGCGCCCACCTCACGCCGGTCCTGCTGCGCCGGGTCGGGCATGTGCGGGTGTTTGCCGCGCTCGGCTCGATGATCTCGGCGGCGCTGATCATCTACGGCGCGGTGGTCGATCCGATCGCCTGGACCCTGATGCGCGTTCTGGTGGGGTTCTGCTATTCGGGCGTCTATGTCGTGGCCGAAAGCTGGCTCAACAACCAGGCCACGAACGAGACCCGGGGGCGCGCGCTCTCGGCCTATCTCATCGTGCAGATGATGGGCATCATCGCCGCGCAGGGGCTGCTGAACGTCGCCGACCCCGCCGGATACGAGCTGTTCGTGATCATGTCGGTCGCGGTCTCGATCTCGTTCGCGCCGATGCTGCTCTCGGCCGGCCCCACCCCGGTGTTCGCAACCACGCGCACGATGTCGCTGGGCCGACTCTACCGCACCTCGCCGCTCGGCTGCGTCGGCACCTTCCTGTTGGGCGCGATCTTCGCCTGCCAGTTCGGCATGGCGCCGGTCTACGCCACGCTGCGCGGCATGACGACGGCCGAGATCTCGATCTTCATCGGCGCCTTCTATGTCGGCGGGCTGGTGCTGCAATACCCGATCGGCTGGCTGTCGGACCGGATGGACCGCCGCCGGCTGATCGCCATCGTCACC
>JAVVFE010000041.1:0-13337 GCA_032251175.1 Thermohalobaculum sp. | reverse complement strand
CCAGCGCCAATGCCGCGACCCCCGACTTGCAGGCCCTGTGACCGAGGCCAGCCTCACCGCCGGCGACGCCGCCATCGCGCTGAACGCGCCGCTCGCGATCCGCTCGTCGGGCGGGACCACGCGGGCCGACGGGCTCGACCTCGCCCTGCCCGGCGGCGCGCTGACCGGGGCGCTGCGCCTTCACCCGACGGGGCTGGGCGGCGATCTGGCGCTGGCGATGCCCGACCTTGCCGCGCTGTCGGCAGCACTCGCGCCCCTCGACGTCGCGCTGCCGCTGGCCGCGGGGCGGCTCGACGCCCGCGCCGCCTTCGACACCCGCCCCGGCACGGCGCGCGCCGATGTGACGGTCGCGGCGCAGGACCTGCACATCGACAAGTCCGTCGCCGACATCGGCGGGCTGGGCCTCGACGCCGGCCTGACCTGGGACGGGCGCCGGGCGGCGGCCGAGGCGTCGCTGTCGGGCCCGTTCGGCGACCCGCTGCGCCTCAGCGCCGCGCTGCCGCTGCGCCCGACCACAGCGATCGTCCCGCAGGTGCCGCGCGGCGGCGAGATCGCGGGCGAAGTCGCGTGGCAAGGCCGGCTGGGCGACCTGTGGGCGCTGGTGCCGCTGCCCGACCACATCCTCGATGGCGACCTCGACATCGACCTGACCCTGGCCGGGCCGGTCGCGTCGCCCGCCATCGGCGGCGCGGTGGCGATGACCGGCGGGCAGTACCAGAACCTCGAGACCGGCACGATCCTGACCGGCCTGACGCTGGGATCGCAGCTCGACGGCAAGGGCGGCATCGTGCTCGACCTGAGCGCGACCGACGGCGCCAGGGGCAAGGTTGCGGCGCGCGTCGCGCTCGACGCCGAAACCATCGATGCGCGGCTGACCGCGGCCAAGGCCGTGCTGGTGCGCCGCGACGACGTCAAGGCGCAGATCAGCGCCGACATCACCGCGACCGGCCCGCTGGCCGGCCCCGCCATCGCCGGCACGGTGACGGTTGACCGCGCCGAGGTGGCGCTGGTCAATGCCATGCCGCCCTCGGTCGCCGATCTGGGCGAGGTGCGCTTCAAGGGCGACCCGCCGCCCGAGCCTGTCACGCCCGCGGGGCAGGGCATCGACCTCGCGCTGCGGGTCGCGGCACCGGGCAACATCTTCGTGCGCGGCCGCGGGCTCGACAGCGAATGGCGCCTCGGGCTCGACATCGCCGGCACCGCCGCACAGCCGCGCATCACCGGGGCGATCGAGCGGATCCGCGGGCGCCTCGACCTGCTGGGCCGCGACTTCGACCTCGAAACCGGCGCCGTGCGCTTCACCGGCGGCACCGAGATCGACCCCACGCTCGACATCTCGCTGGCGCACGAGCGCGACGGCTTCATCGGCCGCATCCAGGTGCGCGGCACCGCGTCCGCGCCGCAGATCGGCTTTGCCTCGGACCCCCAGGTGCCCGAGGAGGAGGTGCTGCCCCGCACGCTCTTCAACCGCTCGCGCCAGTCGCTCAGCCCGACCGAGGCCCTGCAACTCGCCAATGCAGTGGCGACGCTGATGAACGGCTCGGGCGGGGCGATCGACCGGCTGCGGGGGGCCGCGGGCATCGACGTGCTGCGGATCGACGACGAGGGCGACGGCGCGTCGGTCACCGTCGGCAAGAACGTGGCCGACGGCGTCTTCGTCGGCGCAAAGCAGCCGGTGGCCGGCGGCTCGGCCACCGTGCAGGTCGAGGTCGAGGTGTTCGGCGATTTCACCGTCGATGCCGAGATCGGGCAGGAGGCGGGCTCGTCGATCGGCCTGAACTGGCGCAAGGACTTCTGAGCGCCGCGATGCCCCGGGCGCAAATCGGCCATGCCCCCCGCGCATGGGGTTGACGTGGCAGTCACCCGCGACACCATGACTTCGGGCGCCTAGAGTGCGCCGCACAATCTGCGAGTCGGCCGCGGGCATGGGTCGCGGCTGGCGTCCCGCCCATACCGGGGAGAGACCCTTCATGCCCGCTGTCGCCAGCTTCCGCCGCGCCGCCGCCCGCCTGTGCGGGGCAGCCCCATCCGCGCTCACCCTCGCCGCTCTCGCCCTCGCCGCCCCGGGCGCGCGCGCGCAGATGCCGCCCAGCCCGCCGGTCGAGGTCGCAACGCCGCTGTCGGCGCGGGTGACCGACTACACCGTCTACACCGGCCGTTTCGAGGCGGTCGACCGGGTCGAGCTGCGGGCGCGGGTGTCGGGCTATCTGGCCAGCGCGGGCTTCGAGGACGGCTCGATGGTCGAGCAGGACCAGCTCCTGTTCACCATCGACCGCCGCCCGTTCGAGGCCACCGTGGCGCGCGCCGAGGCCGCGCTCGCCTCGGCCAGGGCGGCGCGCGAGCTGGCGGTGCTGGAACTCGACCGCGCCACCCAGCTCGCCCAGCGCAATGTCGGCACCGTGCAGGAGGTCGACCGCACCAGCGCGACGCTGGCGCAGGCCGATGCCGAGGTCGCGATCGCCGAGGCCGAACTGCGCTCGGCCCGGCTCGATCTCGACTTCACCGAGATCCGCGCGCCGTTTGCCGGGCGCATCTCGGCGCGCGAGGTCGATCCCGGCAACCTGATCGTCGGCGGCACGACGCAGGCGACGCTGCTGGCCACGCTGGTCAGCATCGACCCGATCCATTTCCTGTTCACCACCTCCGAGGCCGACTACCTGCGCTATCCCCGCGGCACGGCGCAGGCCGCGGGCGACGTGGCCGACCGCGCCAATATCCCGGTCGCGATCCGCCTGATGACCGAGGACCGCTTCGTCCACCCCGGCGTCCTCGAATTCGTCGACAACGAATTCGACCCCAATTCCGGCACCATCATCGGCCGCGCGCTGGTGCAGAACCCGCAGCGGGTGATCCTGCCGGGCGTGTTCGGCCGGGTGCGGCTGGAATCCTCGCAGGAATACGACGCGCTGCTGCTGCCCGACGAGGCGGTGCTGGCCGATCAGGCGCGCAAGATCGTCATGACCGTGGATGCCGAGGGCAAGGTGGTGCCCAAGGCCGTGACCCCGGGCGCGATGCACCGCGGCCTGCGGGTGATCCGGGACGGGCTCGCGCCCACCGACCGCGTCGTGGTCGCCGGCGTGCAGCGCGCCCGCCCGGGCCAGACCGTCACCCCCAGCGAGGTCACGCTGACGCTGGGAGCCGAGTGAGATGCGCTTCTCGCACTTCTTCATCGACCGGCCGATCTTTGCGACGGTGCTGTCGGTCGTGGCGATCCTGATGGGGCTGGTCAGCTTCACCACCCTGCCGGTGGCGCAGTATCCCGAGATCGCGCCGCCCACCATCCAGGTCCGCGCCACCTTCCCCGGCGCCTCGGCCGAAACCGTGGCCGACACCGTCGCCTCGGTGATCGAGCAGGAGGTCAACGGCGTCGAGGGCATGCTCTACATGATCTCGCAGTCGACCGGCGACGGCGGCATGTCGCTGTCCATCGTGTTCGCGCTGGGCACCGACATCGACACCGCCCAGGTGCTGGTGCAGAACCGCGTCGCCGCCGCCGAGGCCCGCCTGCCCGAGGAGGTCCGCCGGCTGGGCGTGACCACGCAGAAGGCGTCGCCCGACCTGATGATGGTCATCCACATGCTGTCGCCCGATGCCTCGCGCGATCAGCTCTACATCTCGAACTACGCGCGCACCCAGGTGGTGGACCAGCTCGCCCGGATCGACGGCGTGGGCCGCGCCACGGTGTTCGCCGAGCGCGCCTATTCGATGCGGGTGTGGCTCGACCCCGACCTGGTGGCGGCGCGCGGGCTGACCGCGGGCGACGTGGTCCAGGCCCTGCGCGCGAACAACGTGCAGGTGGCCTCTGGCATCATCAACCGCCAGCCGCTGCCCCGGCAGTCGGCCTGGGAGCTTCAGGTCACCACCGAGGGCCGGCTCGAGCGCCCCGAACAGTTCGCCGACGTGGTGATCGCCACCACCCCCGAGGGCGGGCTGGTCCGGGTGCGCGACATCGGCCGGGTCGAGCTGGGCGCGCAGGATTACGCGATCAACGGCTATCTCGACCGCGACGTGGCGCTGCCGATCGGCGTGTTCCAGCGGCCCGGCTCGAACGCGCTGGAAACCTCGGCGGCGGTGCTCGCCAAGATGGAGGAGCTGTCGCAGAGCTTCCCCCCGGGCGTCGAATTCACCGTCGTCTACAACCCGACCGAGTTCATCCAGGCCTCGATCGACGCGGTGCTGACCACGCTGTTCGAGGCGGTGGTGCTGGTGACGCTGGTGATCGTGGTGTTCCTGCAATCGCTCAGAACCGCGATCATCCCGATCGTCGCCATCCCGGTCTCGCTGATCGGCACCTTCGTGGCGATGCAGGCGTTCGGCTTCTCGCTCAACAACCTGTCGCTGTTCGGGCTGGTGCTGGCCATCGGCATCGTGGTGGACGACGCGATCATCGTGGTCGAGAACGTCGAGCGCTATCTCGAGGAGGGCTTCACCCCGCGCGAGGCCGCGCACCGCACGATGGACGAGGTCGGCACGGCGCTGATCGCAAGCGTGCTGGTGATGCTGGCCGTGTTCGTCCCGGTCGCGGCGATCTCGGGCATCTCGGGCCAGTTCTTCCGCCAGTTCGCGCTGACCATCTCGGCCTCGGTGGCGATCTCGGGCGTGGTGTCGCTCACGCTCTCGCCGGCGCTGGCCGCGCTCCTGATGCGGCCGCGGCACGGCACCGGGCGCGAGGGCCCGCTGCTGCGGGTCTGGAGCGTCTTGACCTGGCCGTTCCGGCAGCTGGGCGCGGCCTTCAACTGGGGGTTCGAGCGGGTCGCCGGCGGCTATGCCTGGCTGGTGCGGCGGCTGTTGCGCGTCATCGTGCTGATGCTGGTGGTCTATGGCGGGCTGATCTACCTCGCGGTCGACCGCTTCCAGGCGGCGCCCACCGGCTTCATCCCGCCGCAGGACCAGGGCTATCTGATCACCGTCGTCCAGCTTCCCGCCGGCGCCGCGCTGTCGCGCACCGACGCGGTGGCGCGCAAGGTGGCTGAGATCGCGCTGGCACATCCCGGCGTCGCCCATGCGGTGCCGATCGTCGGGCTGGACGGCGCGACCTTCACCAACGCGCCCAACGCGGCCGCGATCTTCCTGCCGCTCAAGCCGTTCAAGTGGCGCGCCGAGAACGGCTACACCGCCGGGCGCATCCAGGGCGAGCTGATGGGACAGCTCTCGGGCCTGATGGCGGCCAACATCTTCATCGTCCAGCCGCCCTCGGTGCGCGGCGTGGGCTCGACCGGCGGCTGGAAGATGTATGTCCAGGACCGCCGCGGGCGCGGGCTGAAGGCGCTCGAGGACGCCGCCACCGCGATGATGATCCAGGGCAACCAGACCGCGGGGCTGAGCAGCGTCTTCACCCTGTTCAACACCCGCACGCCGCGGATCTTCGCCGACATCGACCGGGTCAAGGCCGAGCTGATCGGCGTGAGCCCCGATGCCGTCAACCAGACGCTCGAGATCTATCTCGGCTCGGCCTTCGTCAACGATTTCAACTTCCTCGGCCAGACCTACCGGGTCACCGCCCAGGCCGACGGGCCGTTCCGCGACGACCCCCGCGACATCGCCAACCTGCGCACCCGCTCGGCCGCGGGCGAGATGACGCCGATCGGCGCGGTCGCAACGCTGACCGAGACCACCGGCCCCTGGCGCGTCGCGCGCTACAACCTGTTCCCCGCGGCCGCGGTGCAGGGCGGTGCCGCCCCCGGCGTCTCGACCGGCGAGGCGCTCGAGCGCGCCGAGGCGATGGCCGGGCGCGTGCTGCCCGCGGGCTTCGACTTCGAATGGACCGAGCTGTCGCTCCAGGAAAAGATGGCCTCGGGCTCGATCGCGGTGATCTTCGTGCTGGCGGTGGTGTTCGTGTTCCTCGCGCTCGCGGCGCAATACGAGAGCTGGCTGCTGCCGCTGGCGGTGATCCTGATCGTGCCGATGTGCCTGCTCGCGGCGATCACGGGCGTGCTCTACCGCGGCATGGACAACAACATCCTCACCCAGATCGGCCTGGTCGTGCTGGTCGGGCTCGCCGCCAAGAACGCGATCCTGATCGTCGAGTTCGCCCGCCAGGCCGAGGAGGACCGCGGCCTCAGCCGGGTCGAGGCGGCGATCGAGGCCGCGCGCCTGCGCCTGCGCCCGATCCTGATGACCGCCTTCGCCTTCATCCTCGGCGTCGTGCCGCTGGTGATCGCGACCGGCGCCGGCGCCGAGATGCGCCAGTCGCTGGGCACGGCGGTGTTCTCGGGCATGCTGGGGGTGACCGGCTTCGGCCTGATCTTCACGCCGCTGTTCTACGTGCTGTGCCGCTGGCTGGGCGCCGTCGCGCGGCGCGCCTCGGGCTGGGACACGGCCGGGCACGGCGCCTGACACCCGGGCCGGGGCCTCGGTGGCGCCCGCGCCCCCGTGTGCCGCCTGGCCCGAGTGACGCCTGACCCCGTGTTGCGCCCGCGGTCAAGCCCGGGACCTCGGCGCACGCGTCGCCGTCACTGCACTCCGGTATGAGCGCGCCTCAGCGCGTGGCCAGCGCGTCGGCCTGCTGCTGGCGGGCGACGATCTCGGCCCATGCGCCGCCCGCGCGCATCCGCGCCAGCGCCCCGTCCACCGCCTTCAGCACCGCCAGCGCATCGGCATCGGTGTTGAGCGCGACCGCGTGCAGCGACAGCGGCGCGCCCAGCAGCTCCGAGCGCACCACCTGCGCGCCCAGCCCTGCGGCTGCGATCGCGCGCTCGGCGGTCTCGGCGGTCATCGTCACCGCATCGACCCGGCCCGCCACGAGCTGCGCGAAGCAGTCGGCCGCCGTCGGCGGCGCCACACGGGTCACATTGGGCGCGACCAGCGCCTCGGCCTCGAGGTCCTCGGCATAGCTGCCGGCCGGGCGGCACAGCCGGCGGCCGAACAGCAGCCCGGGGTCCGAGGCCAGCGCCAGCTCGTCGCCGGTGCGGAAGTAATAGCCGATCTCGGTCTCGTAGAGCGCCGCGCTGAAGGTGAAGTCCGAGCACTGCCACTTCTGCTCGCGGTCGAGCTGTCCGGGCCGCGCGCAGTCGGGCCTCGCCCACGGATAGGCGATGTCATGCACATCCTGCGGCAGCATCTGGGTCAGATGGGCGCTGCGGTCGGGGTCATAGCTGACCTCAAAGGCGCGCCCCGGCACGGCGAGTTGCAGGGCGCGGCCCAGGATCTCGGTCAGCATGCCGCCCTCGGGACGATTGCGCCCGACGAACGGGGCGATGTCCGAGGCGGCGAGCAGCCGGATCGGCACATCGCCGCCCCCGGTCCCGGCCGCCGTTCCAGCCTGCGGATCGGCGGCCGCCACACGGGGCGCAGCGGCGGCGGCCGGTGCGGGCACGGGCGCGGGTGCGGGCGTCGCGGCCCGCGCCGGCGTGGCCGCCGGCTGAAACACGATGGCGGCGCGCGCGTTGTCCTGAGCCCCGGCCGCGGGCGCGGCAGCAGCAGGCGCCGCCCCGAGGCAGGGGATCGCGATGCGTTGCCCCACCCGCAGCAGCGCCGGGTTCTGGATCACCTCGCGGTTGGCCGCGACGATCGGCTCGAAATTGCCGCGGCCATAGGCGCGGATCGCGATGGCGCGCAGCGTGTCGCCCGACTGGATGGTGTAGGGGGTGCTGCCGCAGGCGATCCGCGTGCTCTGTGCCGGGGCGTCGCCCGGAACCAGCGCCGCAAGCCCCGCGCCCAGCGCCGCCACCAGCCCCATCGCGCGCAGGCGGCCCCGGGCATCCTGTGCCGCGCCCGTCCCGGGCCGATGGCGCGCAGCCGTCGTCGTTGCGGTCATGCCGTCTCACTCCCCCTCGTTCGCGGCAACAGGCCCGCCGCCGATCCCGGCAGCCGGCCCCGGCGGTCGCGCTCGCCTGCCGCGCCCCTCTCCCCGCATACGCCACGCTAGAAAGCAATCATGACCGAAATCAGGACGAAATTTGCAGATTCCGTATCATTCGGCGGCACCCCTCGGCAGCCGGCTCCCGTTTCGGCACGCCCGCCTCGGGGCGCGCGCGGCCGGTCGGGCTGCGAGCCACCCGCGCTCAGCGCGCGCCGTGAGGGAAGGCCACCCCCGGCAGGACGCACAGCATCTCGTAGAGCAGGTTCGCGCCGATCAGCGCGGTGTTGCCCGACGGGTCGTAGGGCGGGCTCACCTCGACCAGATCGCCGCCCACGACATTCAGCCCCCGCATGCCGCGCACGATTTCGAGCGCCTGCCAGGTCGAAAGCCCGCCCACCTCGACCGTCCCGGTCCCCGGCGCGAAGGCCGGGTCCAGGCTGTCGATGTCATAGGTCAGATAGACCGGATGGGCGCCGATCTTCGCCCGCACCTCGGCCATCAGGGGCGCAAGCGAGCGGTGCCAGCACGCCTCGGCCGTGACCACCGTGAAGCCCTGGCGCCGCGGCCAGTCGAAATCCTCCGGGCTGTAGCCCGACCCGCGCAGGCCGATCTGGAACACCTTGTCCTGTTGCAGAAGTCCCTCATCGACCGCGCGGCGAAACGGCGTGCCATGGGCGATCGCCTCGCCGAACATGTGCTCGTTGATGTCGGCATGGGCATCGACATGGACCATCGCGACCGGCCCGTGGCGCTTCGCCATCGCCCGCAGGATCGGCAGCGTCAGCGTGTGATCGCCGCCCAGCGTGAGCGGAATGGCGCCGGTGGCAAGGATCGCGTCATAGGCCGCCTCGATGATGCCGACCGATTTCTTCAGGTCGAAGGTGTTGATCGCCACATCGCCGATATCGGCAACCTGAAGGCTGTCGAAGGGCGCAGCACCGGTGGCCATGTTGTAGGGCCGGATCATGCAGCTTTCCGCCCGGATCTGGCGCGGCCCCAACCGCGTGCCGGGGCGGTTCGAGGTGCCGATGTCCAGCGGCACGCCGACGAAGCAGGCATCGAGCCCCGCGGCCGTCGCAGCCGACGGCAGGCGCATCATCGTCGCAGGCCCGGCAAAGCGCGGCATCTCGTTGCCGCCCATGGGCTGATTGAAGCGGCTCATCCCGACCTCTCGTCTCGCGCAGGCTTGGGGGTCGAGCCTAGCATCGTGCCACCGCCTCGCCAGCCCCTTTCCACCTGCCAGCAGGCCGCGGGGGCACCCGGCAATGGGCCCGCGTCCGGGGACTCGAGGTGGCGCGCTGCCGGGGGTTGACCGTCACCACCGCGCCCCGGCGCAACATCGGGGCGCGGCGGCAGATCGGGGAAGGTTCGCGGGGATGACCCCCCGCCTCACTTCGGCAGGTCGCCCTCGACGCCCTCGACGAACCAGTCCATGCCCAGCAGCATGCCGTCATCCGCCACCGCGCCCGCCGCGATGCGCTCGACCCCGTCGCGGTCCCGGATCGGGCCGGTAAAGGGATGCACCGCGCCCGAGGCCACCGCCGCCTCGGCCGCCTTGGCGGCTGCCACCACCGCGTCGGGCATGTTGGCATAGGGCGCCATCACCACCTCGCCCGCGGCCAGACCCTTCCACGAATCCTGGCTCGCCCAGGTGCCGTCCAGCACCGCGCGGGTGCGCTCGATGTAGTAGGGCGCCCACTGGTCGATGATCGCGGTCAACTGCGCAGTCGGGCCGAACTTGGCCATGTCGGACGCCTGCCCGAAGGCCTTCACGCCGGCCTCCTCGGCGACCTGGATCGCCGCGGGGCTGTCGGTGTGCTGCATGATGATGTCGGCGCCCTGCGCGATCAGCGCCTTGGCGGCATCGGCCTCGCGGCCGGGGTCGTACCACGAGTTCACCCAGATCACCTGCGTCGTGACGTTGGGGTTGACCGCGCGTGCCGCCAGCGTGGCGGCGTTGATGCCGCGCACCACCTCGGGGATCGGCACCGAGGCGATGTAGCCGATCTTGTTGGCCCTGGTCAGGTGCCCCGCGATGGTGCCGATCACGTGGCGCCCCTCGTAGAACCGCGCCGAATAGGTCGAGACGTTGGCCGCGCGGCGATAGCCGGTCGCGTGCTCGAACTTCACGTCGGGAAACTGCTCGGCCACCTTCAGCGTGGGATCCATGAAGCCGAACGAGGTGGTGAAGATCAGCCCGTGCCCCGAGGCCGCAAGCTGGCGGATCACCCGCTCGGCGTCCGGCCCCTCCGAGACGCTCTCGACATAGGTGGTCTCGACCTTGTCGCCGAACTCGGCCTCGATCGCCAGCCGCCCCTGGTCGTGCTGGTAGCTCCAGCCGAAATCGCCGATCGGCCCGACATAGATGAAACCCACCTTCAGCTTGTCCTGCGCCTGCGCCGGCAGGGCCAGCCCGGCCAGCGCCAGCGCGCCGAGGGCGAGGAATGTTCTGCGGATCATCGGTGACTCCCTGTTCCTGGTGATGCGCCCGTCGGGTGCGGCCCGCCCGTCGAGTCGGGCATGGCCCTCAGGCGCCCATGTTTCGCGGTTTGTCGCAAAAGTCCACGCCCCGCAGCGGTCTCAGCGCGCCCCGGCGTCGATGCCCGCCCGGAACGCGCGCGGCGCGATGCCCGCATGATGGGTGAAGGCGCGCACGAAGGCGCTGCGGCTGCGGAAGCCCACCTGCGCCGCGATGCGCTTGACCGGCAGGTCGGAATTGGCGAGCAGCCCCGCGGCCGAGCGCATCCTGAGGTCGCGCAGCAGTTCCATCGGCCCCGCCCCGCAGGCGGCCGAGAAATGCCGTGCAAAGCTCGCCCGGCTCATCCCGGCGGCGTCGGCCAGGCTCTCGACACTGTGCGCCTCGCCCGGCGCGTCGAGCATCCGGCGCAGCGCGATCCACAGGCGCTCATCCGACAGCGCCGCCATCCAGTCGAGCGCCCGGTCGCGTGCCTCGACCCGCCGGCGCAGAAGCTGGATCATGCATTGCAGCAGCAGCGCGCGGATCATCGCCCGGCTGCCCAGGCCCGGCGCTGCCAGCTCGGCCAGCAGCCGCTCGACCGTGCCGGCGATGACCGCATCCTCGGCCACCCCCACCACCATCGGCTGGCGGATCAGATCGACCAGCCCCGAGGCGCCGCGCAGCCCGACCTGCACATGGCTGCAGATCGCCCGCAGGCAGCCCCCGGACGGGTCGTCGGGCGTGCCGCCGATGTGCTCGACCAGTTCCAGCTCGGCCGGTCGGCAGTCGGGCAGCGGCGGGCCGGGGTCGCCCGCGCCGTGCAGCGCATGGGCCATCAGCGCTGGCATCAGCACCAGGCTGCCGGGCCCCACCGGCAGCGGCGGGCGCCCGGGCACGCTGATCTCGCCGCGCCCGGCCAGCACATAATGCAGCGTCGTGCCCGCCTGCCGGCCCAGCGGCAGGGTGCAGCGCCCATGCAGGGTGCACAGCGCGAAGGGCTCGGCGCCCAGCTCCATCGCGTCGAAGACATGCTCGAAGGGCATGCCCCGATCATGCCGCCGATTCGCGCGGGCGGATACGAATTACCCGGGGTATCGGACTTCTTTGAGACGCAAGGGCACGCGGCCTATCCCAAGTTGAGGGCATGGGGAGCAACGGGGGACACCCCGCCCGATCGAGGAGAAAGACCATGTGTGACGATACCTGCACCCACGGCATCAGCCGCCGCGCCGCGCTGACCGGCGGCGTCGCGGCCGCGGCCGCCGCCGTCGCGGCCGCCCGCCCGGCGATGGCCCAGACCGCCGACCCTTACGCCGACCCGGCCGAGCCCGCGCTGCCGCCCAGCGACATGACGCTCGACCTCAGCCGCGCGGCGCTGGTGGTGACCGACCCGCAGAACGACTTCCTCAGCCCCGACGGCGTGACCTGGGGCGTGGTCGGCGCCTCGGTCGAGCGCAACCGGACGGTCGAGAACATCGAGGCGCTGTTCAAGGCGGCCAAGGCGCGCGGCATGACGGTCGCGGTCTCGCCGCACTACTACTATCCGACCGATCACGGCTGGAAGTTCGAGGGCGCGCTCGAGAAGCTGATGCACAAGATCGGCATGTTCGACCGCAAGGGGGCGCTGAGCCTGGAAGGGTTCGAGGGCTCGGGCGCCGACTTCCTCGATCGCTACAAGCCCTACATCAACGACGGCAAGACCATCGTGACCTCGCCGCACAAGGTCTATGGGCCCGAGACGAACGACATGATCCTGCAACTGCGCAAGCAGAAGGTGGACCAGATCATCCTGGCCGGCATGTCGGCCAACCTGTGCACGGAATCGCACATGCGCGAGTTCCTCGAGCAGGGCTTCGAGGTCGCGGTGGTCAAGGACGCGACCGCCGCCGCCATGCTGCCCGAGGGCGACGGCTACCTCGCCGCGCTGGTGAACTTCCGCTACATGGCCAACGCGGTCTGGACCACCGATGAGGCGGTCAAGCTGATCGCCGGCGCCTGAGGCGGCACGACGGCCCCGGGGTCAGGCCCCGGGGACCCGACGGCACCGGTGCGTCCCCCCCACGCGCACCGGCCGCGCCGGGCGCTCAGCGCTCGGCGCGGAAGGGGCGGCCGATCGCGGCCGGGGCGTTCGCGCGGGTCAGGGTCACGTCGCGCGAGATGATCACCAGCGCCACGATGGTCGCCAGATACGGCGCCATCGCCAGCACCTGCGACGGCAGCCGGATGCCCCAGTCCTGCCCGTAGAACTGCAACTGCGTGACCGTCGCGAACAGGTAGGCCCCCGCCACCAGCCGCCCCGGCCGCCAGGTCGCGAACACCACCAGCGCCAGCGCGATCCAGCCGCGCCCTGCCGTCATGTTCTCGCCCCACATCGGCGTGTAGGCGAGGCTGAGATAGGCGCCCCCCAGCCCCGCACAGGCACCGCCGAACAGGGTGGCCAGCACCCGCACCCGCACGACATGGAAGCCCAGCGCATGCGCGCCCTCGGGGTTGTCGCCGATGGCGCGCAGCATCAGCCCCGCGCGCGTGCGCCCCAGGAACCACGCGACCGCCGCGGCGAGCGCGAGCGCCAGATACACCATCACGTCATGGCCCAGCAGGATGCGCCCCAGCATGGTGGCATCGGTGATCCCGGGCAGGCCCAGCTTGCCCAGCGGCCTGATGGTCTGCCCCACGAAGCCCTGCCCGATCAGGCCCGAGGCGCCGACCCCGAAGATCGTCAGCGCAAGCCCGGTCGCCGCCTGGTTGGCCAGCAAGCCCAGCGCGACCAGCGCGAATACCGCCGCCAGCGCCGCGCCGGCCGCAGCGCCGGCCAGCATCCCCGCCACGGACGAGCCGGTGGTGAACGCCACCGCGAAGGCCGCGACCGCGCCCATCAGCATCATGCCCTCGACCCCGAGGTTGAGCACGCCCGAGCGTTCGGCCACCAGCTCACCCAACCCCGCCAGCAGGAACGGCGTGGCCGCGATCAGCACCGAGATGAGGAAGGGCTCCATCACGCAGCCTCGCGTCGGCGCCACATGATCCGATACCGGATCAGCGTGTCGCAGCCCAACAGGAAGAACAGCAGCATCCCCT